>JALOQY010000348.1 GCA_025459285.1 Planctomycetota bacterium
GGGCGCGGCGAGGCTCCTTCCCCTCCGAGTACTCCCGGGCGAGGGCGAGGGCGCCCTCCGTCCCCATGCTCACGACGAGGGAGAACCATCCGGAGAGGCGCCTCCAGTGGGTCTCCCCGTCGATCCGGGCGCGGAGGAGGGGAAGCGCCCCGTCGTCCGAAAGCCGAGAGAGGAGGATCGCCGCGTGGTAGCCCTCGGCCCCACCGTCCGCGGCGAGACGCCGCCGCGCGACGGGGATCGCGGCCTTCGGGATCCCGGCGAGGAGGTCCATCGCCCGGCCGACGCGCCACGCCTCCGGGCCCCCGCCCGGATAGCCCTCCGGGGCGCTCGCCCACACCGGAACGCTCTCCCAGAGCGCCTCGGCGTCGCCGCGCTCCGCGGCCCCGAGCATCCCGAGCCACGCGGCGAGGACCCGGGCGCCCGGGGCCCGGCGGGGATCGGCGCGGGCGGCCTCCACCCGCGCCGTGAGCTCCTCCCGTCGGCCGCGGGCGATCATCAGGTCGGCCCAGAAGAGGGCGACCTCGGGGATGATCCGCTCCGGGTCGAGCGCCTTCTCCCCGAGCGCCTTCACGGCGTCGTCGGACTTCCCGATCTCCTCCCGGCAGGTCCGGATCCTCTCCATCCGGCGGGCGCGCATCCCCTCCGCGCAGGTCCCGCACCAGCTCGAGGGGGTCCACTCCGTCCACCAGCAGAGCGCCTCCGCGAAGTCGCCCTTTTCCATGGAGTGGCGCCCCAGGTTCTCCACGGCGATGTTCACCGTGTCGCTCGCGTCCATGACGTTGCGGCTCGTGTCCGCCGGCGGGAGCCTCGCCGCCCGCCGCCAAGCCTCCACCATGGCCGCCTCCTCCGCGGGGGGCTCGGCAGACGCTCCGCGCGCCGCGCCGAGGGCGAGGCCGGCGGCGAGGACGAGGCGGACCGCGATGGCGGTGGTTCGTCGCATGGCGGCTTCCGCCGGAAAGGCGCAACCGCCGTGCCGCGGGCGGCATCGCCTCCCGAGCGTGCCGGAGGGGCGCGAGCGGTAACGAGCGTCACCGGCGGGGAACGGCGGGGGGCGGTGCCTGGCATAAAAATGTGCCTGGCACCGGAGGGAACCGGTTCGAATGGGGGGATGGACTGGGACGCGGTCGCATCGCGAGTGCTGGGCGGGGGCGATCTCTCGTGGGAGGAGGGGCTCGCCGCCCTGCGGGGGCCGTTCGAGGAGCTGCTGCCGCTCCTCGGCGCCGCGTTCCGGGTCCGGGCGGCGCGGAGCGGCCGGCGCGTCGCCGTCAACGTGATCCTGAACGCCCGCAGCGGCACCTGCTCCGAGGACTGCGAGTGGTGCAGCCAGTCGGCCCGCGCGGAATCCGACGTCCCGCGCTACCCCCTGAAGAGCGCCGCGGAGATCGTCGAGGGGGCGGCGCGGGCCGCCGCCGCCGGCGCCGGGACCTACTGCGTCGTGACGAGCATGCGCGGTCCCTCGGCGAAGGACCTTGCCACGATCGGCGAGGCGGCGCGCGAGATCAAGCGGCGGTTCCCGCTCCGGCTCTGCACCTCCCTCGGCCTGCTCGATGACGCCGCGGCCCGGACCCTCGCCGCGGCCGGCGTCGATCGCTACAACCACAACCTGGAGACCTCCCGGGCCTTCTACCCGAAGCTCTGCACGACGCACCGCTACGACGACCGCGTGGCCACGATCCGGGCGGCGCGCGCCGCGGGCCTCTCGATCTGCTCCGGCGGGATCCTCGGCCTCGGAGAGAGCGACGAGGACCGGGTGGATCTCGCCTTCGCCCTTCGCGACCTCGGGGTCGATGCGCTCCCCGTGAATCTCCTCGACCCGCGCCCCGGCACCGCGCTCGCCGAACGGCCGCGGCCGACGCCCGAGGAGGCGCTGCGGGGGCTCGCGATGTTCCGCCTCGCCGTCCCGCGGGCTTCGGAGATCCGGATCGCCGGGGGCCGGGAGGCCTGCCTCGGCGCGATGCAGCCCCTCGCGCTCTTCGCCGCCGACTCGCTCTTCGCGAACGGCTACCTCACCACCCCGGGACAGGGCCTCGACGCGGACCTCGCCATGATCCGCGCCGCGGGCTTCACCCCCGAGATCCACCCGGAGTAGGAATGGAGCCGACGCCCGAAGAACTCCGCGCCTTCGACGACGCCCACCTCTGGCACCCCTTCACCCCGCACTCTGTCTACCGCGCCGAGGATCCCCTCCTCGTCGAGTCGGGGGAGGGGAACTGGCTCATCGACGTCGACGGGAACCGATATCTCGACGGCGTGGCGTCCCTCTGGTGCAACGCCTTCGGCCACCGCCGTCCGGAGATCGACGCGGCGATCCGCGACCAGCTCGGGAAGATCGCCCACGCCACGCTCCTCGGCCACGCCCACGTCCCGGCGGTGAAGCTCGCGAAGCGGCTCGCGGGGATCGCGCCCGAGGGCCTCACGCGCGTCTTCTTCTCCGACGACGGCTCCACCGCGGTGGAGGTTTCGCTCAAGATCGCGTGGCAGTTCTTCCGGCAGGCCGACGGCGGGCGGGAGGCGCGGCGCACGAAGTTCCTCGCCCTCGGCGGCGCCTACCACGGTGACACGGTGGGGGCCGTGAGCGTGGGAGGCATCGACACCTTCCACGAGCGGTTTCGGGGGCTCCTCTTCCCGGTGCTCCGCGCGCCGGGGCCTTACTGTTACCGCTGCCCGCTCGGTCTCGAGCGCGCCACCTGCGGGATCGCCTGCCTCGCCGAGGTGGAGAAGACGATCGCCCGGGAGGGGCCGGAGCTCGCGGCGGTGGTGCTGGAAGCCGGTTTCCTGGGCGCGGCGGGCATCATCCCGCACCCGGAGGGCTTCCTCCGCGGCGTGGCGCGGGCCACCCGGGCCGCCGGCGCGCTCCTCGTCATCGACGAGGTGGCGGCGGGGATGGGGCGCTCCGGCGCGATGTTCGCCTGCGGGCGGGAGGGCGTCGCGCCCGACCTCCTCTGCCTCGGGAAGGGGATCACCGGGGGCTACCTGCCGCTGGCCGCCACGCTGGCGACGGAGCGGGTCTTCGCGGCGTTCCTCGGTCCGCCTTCGGAGGGGCGCACGTTCTTCCACGGCCACACCTACACCGGAAACCCGCTGGCCGCGGCGGCGGCGCTGGCCGCGCTCGACCTCTTCGAACGGGAACTCCCGGGGCTGCCCGCGAAGGCCGCGTACCTCGGCGCGGCGGTGCGGCGGCTCGCGGACCTGCCGGCGGCGGGGGACGTGCGGCACTACGGCCTCGCGGCGGGGATCGAGCTGGTGGCCGACCGGGGTACGAAGCGGAGCTTCCCGCCCGGCGAGCGGCGGGGGATGCGTGTCTGCCTCCGGGCCCGGGAGAAGGGCGTCTTCCTGCGGCCGCTCGGCGACGTGATCGTCCTCATGCCGCCGCTGTCGATCACGCCAGGGGAGATCGACCTCCTCGTCGCGGCGGTTTCGCACGGGATCCGGACCGAGTGCGGGGATGCTGTCGCATGAGCGGCGCGCGCATCGTCCTCGTCACGGGCACCGACACCGGCGTGGGGAAGACCGTGGTGGCGGCGGCCCTCGCGCGGACCCTCGTCGCGCGCGGCCTCCGGGTCGTCGCGGTGAAGCCGGTGGAGAGCGGCTGCGCGGTGCCGCCCGGCGAGGGCGAGGACGGCGTCGTGCTCGCGCGGGCCACGGGGCAGGCCGAGCCGGTGGCGGCCCTCGACCGCCTGCGCGCGCCGCTGGCCCCGCCCCTGGCCGCGGAGCGGGAGGGTGTCGTCCTCGACGTGGACTCGTGGCGCGCGCGGATCGAGGACCTCGCGCAGCGGGCGGACATCGTCCTCGTGGAGGGGGCGGGGGGGCTCCTCTCCCCGCTGACCTGGGAGCTCACCGCCCTCGACCTCGCGCGAGACCTCGGCGCCGCGGCCCTCGTGGTGGCGGCGGACCGGCTCGGCACGATCAGCCACGCGCGGCTCGTGCTTGGCGCGCTGCGGGCCGCCGGCATCCCCGTTCTCGGGGTCATCTTCTCGGCGCCGTGCGCGCCCGACGACTCCACGGGAACGAACGCCGCCGCGCTGGCCCGGGTGGAGCCGGGTACGCGGATCGCCTCGCTCCCGCGGCTCGCCGGCCCCGGGGAAGCGGACCGGCACCTCGCGGAGGTGGACTCGTGGATCCTCGCCTGAGCCCCTCCTGGGAGGACTGGATCGCGGCGGCGCGCGCCGACCTCACGGCGCGGCGGCTGTGGCGGAGGCTCCGGATCCTCACCGCCACGGATGGCCTGCACGGGGCGATCGAGGGCCGCGAGGTCGTCCTCTTCTCGAGCAACGACTACCTGGGCCTCGCCTCCCACCCCGCGGTGCGGGCCGCGGCGGCGGAGGCTTCGGCGCGCGGTGGTCTCGGTCCCCGGGCCGCGCCGCTTGTCTGCGGGTATACCGAAGAGCACGCCGCGCTGGAAGCCGACCTCGCCGCGCTCACGGGCGCCGGTTCGGCGCTCCTCTTCGCCACCGGCTACTCCGCGAACCTCTCCGTCCTCACGGCCCTGGCGGACGAGGGGACGGCGATCTTCTCCGACGAGTTGAACCACGCCTCGATCGTGGACGGCTGTCGCCTCGCGCGGGCGCGCGGCGCGGAGGTGATGGTCTACCGCCACGCCGACGCCGGCCACCTCGAGGAACTGCTCCGGGCGTGCGCCGCTCCGCGGCGGCTCGTGGTCACCGACAGCGTCTTCAGCATGGACGGCGACCTCGCGCCGCTCGCGGACCTGGCAGACCTCCGCCGCCGCCACGGCGCGCTCCTCGCGGTGGACGAGGCCCACGCGTTCCTCGTCCTCGGACCGCACGGCGGCGGGCTCGCGGAGGCGCTCGTCCTCGTCGGAGAAGTGGACCTCCGGGTGGGGACGCTGGGCAAGGCGCTCGGTTCCCAGGGCGGCTTCGTGGCCTGCTCTCCCGCGCTCCGCGAGCACCTCGTGAACCGG
>JALOQY010000349.1 GCA_025459285.1 Planctomycetota bacterium
AATAGTCAGAGGAAAAAATGCCAGGTATGCTCCGTCCAATTCAGCGTTTTTTTTCCAACAACAAACCAATTCCTGCCGGTCTTTATCACTACAAAGCACCACAGCACGATCCGCGTAACTACCAATTGCATTTACGTATCGAAGAGAACGGTGACGGGCTGCTGATCATTAACGCTTCGACGGTTCTTCATCTTAACTTAACCGCTGCAGAATATGCGTATTATCTCATCTGCAGCAAATCCGAAGAAGAGATCGACTATGCGATATAACCACAATAATAACATATTGTTATGTTAATTATTCTCTCATGGTTTTCCGCTTGACAAGCTGTCCTTGATCTTTAAAGTTTAAACAAACGTTTGATTAAGTAACCGGCTCATAGGACGTAGGCGGACCTTGGAAGGCCAATCCTCACAGATCTACCGGGAGTTGCACAGCGGCAAGACCGCTCGATTCGACGGGAAACTCGTGCATCTCCTGACCTGTGCGGCCCGCATCTTCGCCGAACGCGGGTACGAGAAGGCGTCCGTCCGCCAAGTGGCTCAGTCCGCAGGATTCAGCCTGGCCGGGCCGTACCACTACGTGAGTTCCAAGCAGGAGCTCCTTTTCCTGATCCAGTACTACACCTTCGGGGTGCTGACCGAGGAGCTCGAGGCGGTCCTGAACAAACCCGCCGCTCCGGAAAGCCACCTCAAGGAGATGGTCCTCGGCCACGTCCGGTACCTGGCGGACCACCTGCCCGAGCTCAAGGTGTGCACGACGGCGCTGGGCTCGCTGAAGGGAGAGCCCTACGAGCAGGTGCTGGGACGCCGGCAGCGCTACTTCGAGCTGACGCGCCAGATCCTGGTCCGGCTCGCGGAGCGGGAGGGGGGCGCGAAGGTGGAGCCGAACCTGGCCGCGCTCTACCTGTTCGGGATGCTGAACTGGATCGTCATGTGGTTCGACCCGAAGCGGAACGACCCGGCCGCGCTCTCCGACGACTTGGTGGACCTTTTCCTGAACGGGTTCCGGAACCGCCCGGAGCCCGCCGCGTCCGCGGGGTTGTCCGAGAAGCGATCGAACTGAAAAGGGAAGACGATGAGGTACGCCGAGACGGGATACAACCTGGAGGTCGACCTCTCGCGGGGGAACGTCGAGCGGGTGCCGACCGACCCGGAGCTGACCAAGCTCCACCTGGGGGGCCTCGGCACGAACGCCCGGATCCTGTTCGACCGGGTCCCGCCGGAGACGGAGCCCTTCTCGCCCGAGAACCTGCTCATCTTCGCCGCCGGGCTCCTCTGCGGCACGCCCGCGCCCGGCACGAACCGGACCGTCCTCTCCACGATTTCCCCGCAGACGCGGCTGATGGCCTACTCGATGATGGGCGGCTTCTTCGCGCCGGAGCTCAAGTACGCGGGATACGACAAGATCGTCGTCCGCGGCCGCTCCCCGAAGCTGGTCTACCTCTGGATCCACAACGACAAGGTGGAGATCCGTGACGCGACGCACCTGGCGGGGAAGGGGGCCGTCGAGACCTCGGACCTCATCCGCAAGGAGCTCAAGCAGCCGAAGGCGCAGGTGGCGGCCATCGGCCTGGCGGGCGAGAACCGGGTGTTCATGGCCTCGGTCGAGCACGGCCGGTCGAGCGCGAGCCGGCTCGGGATCGGCGCGGTGATGGGCGACAAGCGGCTGAAGGCGGTGGCGGTGCGCGGGACGAAGGACCTGAACCTCGCGAAGCCCGAGAAGTTCCTCGAGATCTGCAACGAGGTCCTGAAGTACATCCCCGTCCGGGACAGCCACCCGGTGCCGGGGGTGATGCCGATCCTCGCCGGTCTCGGGTCGCCCAAGGAGATGTCGGTCCACGACGAGAAGTGGCACACGGAGAACTTCTCCTGGGGCAACGCGCGGCAGCGGCTGAAGGACTACTGGAACGAGGAGATCGAGAAGAAGTGGACCGCGTCGATGGAGAACGTCCGGACGCGGCTGATCAGCTGCTACAACTGCCCGATGAAGTGCGGGGCGATCATTTCCATCCCCGGGCTCTCCACCTACATGATGAAGTGCTTCTCCAAGCTCACCTACACGATGGCGGCCTTCGCGGACCTCGAGTTCGGCTTCAAGATCGCCCAGCGCGCCACGGAGTACGGCGTGGACGGGTTCTCGACCCCGCAGGTGATGGCCTTCGCGCTGGAGCTGTACGAGGCCAAGATCCTGACCGACGAGGACATGAAGGGGATGCCCGCGGGCAAGGAGGAGCGGTTCTTCTGGCTGCTCGACCGGATCGTGCGGCGCGAGGGGATCGGCGACGTGCTGGCCGACGGCACGCACTGGGCGGCGCAGCGGATCGGGAAGGGCGCGGAGGCGTTCGCGCACAACAACATCAAGAAGCACGAGCAGCTGCCGCTCAAGCTCTCGATGCTGAACCCCATCTACTTCCTCATGTACTGCACGGGCGAGAAGTCGAACATCACGCAGATCGAGGGGAACTTCCCGCAGGCGGCCTTCCCCACGACGAAGGAGCGCGAGGACTTCGTGAAGGACTGGGTGCAGGTCCCGGACGAGAAGTTCAAGAAGTACGTCCTCGAGTGGGAGCCGCGCGGCGAGAAGTCGATCCCCAACTACCCGGGCGTCGAGGCCACCTGCGACATCGTCGACTGGCAGGAGATGATGCACCACATCGACGACGCGCTCGGGACCTGCGCCGGCCTCTCGGCGTTCCCGCTGAAGCCGCCCTACCACATCCACAACTACCCGCCGCTGATCTCGGCGGCGACGGGGATGGACCTGGACGAGGAGGGGCTGAAGAAGATCTTCCGCCGGAACCGGACGCTCGTCCGCGCCGTCAACGTGCGGCTGGGGCTGCGCCGGGCCGACGAGAAGCCGCCCGAGGACCACTGGAAGAAGCGCTTCCCCGAGCTCGAGGCCAAGCTCCTGGACGGGTACTACGCCTACAAGGGCTGGAACAAGGACGGGATCCCGACGGAGGAATCCCTGCGCGGCCTGGGCCTGGGCGACGTCGCGGACGACCTCCTGCGCCGGGGGGTCCTCAAGGACGGCGACGCCGCGCCCGCCGCGGACGCCGCGGCGCCGGGCGGGGGGAAATGACGCGAAGGCGTTTCAACGCGCATCGGCACGCGTCGTAGGGGCACGGCATGCCGTGCCCCGGCGGCCGGTGAGGGCGACCGCGGCGACAGGCGGCGGTGTTCGACGAGGAGAAAAGGGGAAAGGGAGAGAGCGGGCCGGGCGGCGCGAGCGGTTCGACGGGGCTCGCCGACGTTCTCCGAAGAAGGGACAGCGCGATGGGCGAGAAGAAGAAGAAGAAGGTCAAGTCGATCCGGGTCGACGTCGACAAGTGCAACGGCTGCCGGGCCTGCGAGGCGGTCTGCTCCGCCTTCCACGCGAAGCCGCGCTACAGCAGCGTGAACCCCGCGAGGTCGCGCATCCGCGTGATCCACGACCCCCTGCGGGACATGTACGTCCCCGTGTACGCCGGGGAGTACACCAAGGCCGAGTGCACGGGCCGCGACCGGTACCGGATCGACGGCAAGGAGTACGACGAGTGCGGGTTCTGCCGGGCGTCGTGCCCTTCCCGGGAGGACTTCAAGGAGCCGGACTCCGGCCTGCCCTTGAAGTGCGACATGTGCGAGAGCGACCCGCCCCTCGAGAAGCCGATGTGCGTGCAGTGGTGCGTCAACGAGGCCCTGGTCTACGAGGAAAGGGAGGAGGAGGTCGAGGAGGAGGCCGGGGAGAAGGCGGAGGAGCTGGAGCTCGGGCTCGAGTCGCTCAAGGACCGGTTCGGGATGGGCAAGGTCCTGGACGCGCTGGCGAGGATGGAGAAGAAGGGGAAGTGACCCGGGCGCCCGGGGAAGGGGCGCCGGCCCCTCGGCTTCGCTCGGGGCAAGCCTCCAGCCGGCGAATGTGCCGGCGGGACGCCGGCGGCCCGAAGGAAAGGGGCGCCGGACTCTCGACTTCGCTCGGGGCGAGCCTCCGGCCGGCCAAGGTGCCGGCGGGACGCCGGCGGCCCGAAGGGAAGGTGCGCCGGACTCCGGGCTGCAAGCCGTGCGTGGGGATTCGGGATTGGAACGCTGTCGAGGATGAACCTTGGAAACCGTCGCTCCCTTCAAGGAGGTGATCGAGGAGGTCAAGGCCGCCGGCGGCGGCGTGTTCCGCCTCTGCTACCAGTGCGGGAAGTGCGACGTCGTCTGCCCGTGGAACCGCGTCCGCGACTTCAGCATGCGCCGGCTCATCCGGGAGGCGGCCTTCGGGCTGACCGAGATCGAGGGCGAGGACGTCTGGCGCTGCACGACCTGCGGGAACTGCCCCCGGGAGTGCCCGCGGGGCGTCGAGCAGATCGACCTCTCCGTGTCGCTGCGGCGGGTCGCCGCGGGCTACGGCGTGTTCCCTCCGTCCGTCCGCGCGGCGCGCGCCGCGGCGGGGAGCTGCCAGACCGACGGCAACCCCCTGAGCGGGGACCGGGCCAAACGGGCGGACTGGGCCGCCGAGCTCTCCGTGAAGCCCTTCGAGGAGGGCATGGAGTACTGCTGGTTCGCCTGCTGCTACCAGGCGTACGACCCGAGGCTGAAGAAGGTCGCCGCGGCCACCGCGAAGCTGCTCGAGAAGGCCGGCGTGAGCTTCGGAAACCTGGGCGCCGCGGAGAACTGCTGCGGAGAAAGCATCCGCAAGACGGGCGCGGAGGACGTCTTCAAGACCCTGGCCAGGACGAACATCAAGACCTTCGTCGACAGGGGCGTGAAGAAGATCCTCGTGAACTCCCCGCACTGCTACCACGCCTTCAAGAACGAGTACGCGGAGTTCAAGGTGAACTTCGAGGTCGTCCACGTCTCGGAGCTCCTCTTCCGGCTGATCCGCGAAGGGCGCCTGAAGCTCTCCGGGGAGTGCGCGAAGAGGGTGACCTGGC
>JALOQY010000053.1 GCA_025459285.1 Planctomycetota bacterium
ACCTTCCCGCGTTCGCTCACCGCGGCGTCCCCGGGCTCGGGGACGGCGTCCTCGTCCGTTGGCCCCCGTTCAGCCCGAAGGCCTCGCGGAGGGCGTTGCTCGCGAGCTCCTCCAGGAGCAGCGCATCGAACAGCTCCGGCACGCTCTGCCGGATCTCCGTGAGCAGCACGTCGAGATCTTCCGGGACGAACTCACCGGCGATCGCGGGGCTGTTGAGGGCGACGTTGAGCGCCTTCTCCTCGGACTCCGGGAGGTCCACGACGATGACCTCCGTCTGCTCCACCCCGCGCGCGGCGAGGGCCTTCAGGCGCCGGTGGCCGCCCACCACGCGGTTCGTGCGCTGGTTCCAGTTGATCGGCTGGACCAGGCCGAAGCGCTCGATGGAGACGGAGAGGCCGGCCATGGACTCCTCGGAGATGCGGCGGGGGTTGTACTCGGCGGGACGGAGGTCGGTGACGGGCATGAGCTGGTGGCGCGGAGGGCTCATGGGCGCATCGTCGCGGGCGGAGAGTCGGGGCCGCAAGGCGCGCGGTCTGTCTGGAACGGTCGGAGCCCTCATCCCCCGACCGGGTCGGGGTCTCCACTCCATGGGCTTGCCGCCGCTCACGGTCGCCGACGGAACCGGGCGGGCATGGATGCACCTTCGAGCCTTTCAGGCAATTTATTGTTCCGCGACAAGTGCTTATTGTTTTGCGATAACTCTTAGTCGTGATAGATTACCAGCGTCAAACGAGCGAAGGGAGGTTCAGATGCGTGCCGGCGAGCAGGATCGCGACGTGGGCGAGAGGATCGGGCGGAAGGTCTCTCGGGCGAGGCGTCTCGCCCGCTGCCTGCGGACGTTCGAGATCGCCTACGTCCTCGTCTTCGGTGTTCCCTGGGCAATCTTCGTCGCGCCTTACCTGGCGGACTCGTTCCGTGTGGGGGACAAGCACGCAGGGTGGCTGTTCGGCCTCGGTGGGGTCCTGAACGGTCTCTCGGGGATCGCGCTCCTGGTCTTCGCCCTCGTGCTCGCCGAGATCGCGCGGCGGATGGTCCTGGTGGTGGCGGACCTGGCCGAGGACGCCCGGGAGATCGTGTGACATGGACGCTTCGAGAGGATGTGGCAAAGAACAAGTCGCCGTGAGGCTCCGGGTCCTCGAGACCCTCGCATCCTGGATGGCGAGGGTCCAAGCCGTGTTCGTGGTGCTCTTCGCCATCCACTGGGGCTTCCAACGCCTTCCGGGCGTCTGGGAGGATCTCCGCGTGGCCGGCCGGTGGGGGCTCGGCACCGTGGCGAGCCACTTCTCCACGCACCTTGTCGGCCTGGTTGGAGAGCTTGTCCTCCTTCTCCTCCTCCTCACCGTGGCCGAGGTGCTGCGCCGCGTGTCGTGTTTGCTCGGAGAGCTCGCCGCAGAGTTGAGGGGAGGGGTCCGATGATCCGCGTCCACCTCGACCGGGTGCTCGTGGACCGAGGGATGACCCTCACCGAGCTCTCGGAGCATGTCGGCGTTACCATCGTGAACCTCTCGAAGCTGAAGACCGGCAGCGTCCGGGGCGTCCGGTTCACGACCCTCGACGCCATCTGTCGGGCGCTCCGGTGCCAACCCGGGGACATCCTCAAGTACTTCGAGGAGGGGGGGGAGGATCGACCATGAGCATCGGAAAGTCCCTGCTTCTCTTCGTGGCGATCGCCGTGCCCCTCGCGGCCATGCGCATCGGATTCCGGTGGTGGGAGTCGCGGCCGCCGCTCGAATCCTCTCGGGCGATCATCGATCCGTCCTTCCTCCAACTCCGGGAGGTAACGCCCTGGCCCCAGGGCTCGCCGCCGCCGATCGACGGCGCGGTGAGCGTCGCAGGCCCGCACGGGGCGCGCTACGCAATCTTCGGAGAGGTATTCCTCGATCTCCATGGCTTCGACGCGGGGAGCGCGAGCCTCCAGGATCTCGAGCCTGGCTCGGCGCAGGCGACTCTACGCATCCGTCTGACCCGTGACGGCGATCGCATCCTCACCGCATGGACAAAGACCCACGTCGGCCGCTACCTCGGGATCCTGGTGAAGGGTGAACTTGTCCAGGCGCCGGTGGTCATGGACGTGGGCTTCGGGGAGCTGAGGCTCCCTCTCGACCGGCTCGTGGCCGAGCGGATCCGAGAGGGGATCCTCGCGGGCGGCGTGTCGCGCTGAGTTGGGCGTCACTTTGAGCTGGTGCCGACAGCGGTCCCCTCCTGCCGGCAGGAAGCAGTGCTTGACGCCCAGTTTCACCGGCGGGAGATCGAGCCCTGACCACATCGTCGTCCGGATCCGGGAGTGGCCGAGCCAGCGGGCGATCTTCCCGAAGGACACACCGGCCACAGCGAACCGGGACGCGAAGGCGTCGCAGAGCAGGCGCGAGTGGACGTGCTGCTCGACGTCGGTGACGCGTGAGGCCCCCCGCGGGCGGCGGGCGTCCTCGCGACAGCGACCGCCCGGACCGGGCCGCGGCAGGCCGAGAGCACGCCCGCCCGCGCCGCCCGCACCTCGAGCCGGAAGCGGAAGCCCGATCGGCCACCCGCGGCCGTCGCGCCCCTTGCGGCGGCGGTCGCCCGTAGGGTGCAAGATGGGGTCCAGAAAGGGGCCCACACAGCATGGGCCAAAGGAAAAGGCGCAGGGTGCGTTGCCGCAACCTGCGCCTCTTCACCGGTTTACGCTGGCGAGGCCGAAGGGTCTCGAACCCTCAACCTTCGGATCGACAATCCGATGCTCTAACCAATTGAGCTACGGCCCCGCGGATTTCAATGTTCCATGCACGCCATCCCGGCGATCCGGACGGGTCCGGGCTGCGCCGGCACCGCTCGGCCCGACGGGTCCGGGCCCGGTGGTGGGCGATGCAGGACTCGAACCTGCGACTTCCTGCTTGTAAGGCAGGCGCTCTGGCCACCTGAGCTAATCGCCCGGCCGACACCGTGACCCACGATGGTACCGACCGAGCGACCCGGAAGCGCGAGAATGTAGCCCCCACCCACCTCCGCCGCAAAGAATCAAGACGACGGCGACGGGCCACCGCGCCGGCCGGCGGCCGAAAATCCGGGAGGATTGACCCTGGGTCAAGTTGCCCGGGTTTTCTTGGCCGGGCGGCGCGGATCGCCGATAAACGGGGTTTCTGCCGGGAATTCGGAGTCGATCGAGGAGCGTTCCATGCGCATCGCCATGATCGGGACGGGATACGTCGGACTGGTCGCCGGGACCTGCTTCGCGGAAACCGGGAACACCGTCGTCTGCGTGGACAACGACGAGCGCAAGATCCGCAAGCTCCGCGCGGGCGAGATCCCGATCTATGAGCCGGGACTCCAGGAACTCGTCCTCCGGAACGTCAAGGAAGACCGGCTCTCCTTCACCACCGACCTCGCGGCCGCCGTGAAGTCCTCCGTCGTCTGCTTCATCGCCGTCGGTACGCCCCCGAACGAGGACGGATCGAGCGACCTGACCCACGTCATGGCCGTGGCAGAGGAGATCGCCCGGGCCATGGACGGCTACCGAGTCATCGTGGACAAGTCCACCGTGCCCGTGGGCACCGGACGCAAGGTCCGGGAGGCCATCGCCGCCCTCACCACCCACCCGTTCCACGTCGTCTCGAACCCCGAGTTCCTGAAGGAAGGGGCGGCGATCGAGGACTTCCTCCGCCCGGACCGCGTGGTCATCGGGACCAGCGAACCCCGCGCGGCGGAAATCATGAAGGAGCTGTACGCCCCCTTCGTCCGCACCGGGAATCCCATCCTCATCATGGACCTCGAGAGCGCCGAGCTGACCAAGTACGCCGCCAACGCCATGCTCGCGAGCCGCATCTCCTTCATGAACGAGATGGCCCTCCTCTGCGAGAAGGTCGGCGCCGACGTGGATTCGATCCGCAAGGGAATCGGCCTCGACCGCCGGATCGGGCCGTCCTTCCTCTTCCCCGGCGCCGGCTACGGCGGCTCCTGCTTCCCGAAGGACATCAAGGCCCTCCTCCGGACGGCCGCCGAACTCGACATGGACCTCCGGATCCTCCGGGCGGTGGAGGAAGTCAACGAGGCCCAGAAGGCCCTCATGGCCGCGAAGATCTTCAAGCACTTCGGCCCCGACCTCCGTGGCCGGACCATCGCGGTCTGGGGCCTTTCCTTCAAGCCCCGCACCGACGACATCCGGGAGGCGCCGTCCCTCACCGTCATCTCGCGGCTGCTGGAGGCGGGCGCGCGGATCCGGGCCTCCGACCCCGTCGCCATCGAGACCGCCAAGTCCGTCTTCGGGGACCGCATCCTCTACTTCCAGAAGAACTACGAGGCGCTGGACGGCGCCGACGCCCTCGTGCTCCTCACGGAGTGGAACGAGTTCCGGTATCCGGAGTACTCCCGGATCCGGGAACTCCTCCGCCAGCCCGTCATCTTCGATGGCCGCAACATCATGAACCGGGCGAAGCTGGAAGAACTGGGCTTCACCTACTACGGAATCGGCGTGTAGGCCCGCGAGGAGATCCGCCCGCGGTCCGAACGGCCCGCGCCGGGCCGGAACCCCGTCCGTCAGCCGCGCCGGCGGGCGATCCGCTCCAGCACGACCGCCGTGAAGTCCGGGCTCACGGGCAGCGCGGCGAACGCGGCCCGGATGAGCTCCGTCTCGGCGGCGAGGCGCGAAGCGTCCTCCCGGCAGTCCCGGCATTCGAGGAGATGTCGCGCCACCCAGGGCGGCTCCTCCGACTCCATCGTCAGGGTCCTGCGTACTTTCCTACAGCGCATCGAGTACCCTCCCGGGATCGAGTCCGGCCCGAAGGAGCTCCTGCCGGGCGAGGATCCGCGCCCGGTACAGGATCGCCTTCACGCTGGCCATCCCCCGCCCCGTGACCTGCGCGATCTCCTCCAGCGAAAGGCCGTCCACGTGCCGCATCACGAGGATCGCCCCGTAGCCGTTCGGCAGCGCGAGCACCACCCGCCGGACGCGGGCCAGCGTCGCCGACGACGGCCCGCCGGCCGTGATCTCGCACCGCGAGCCGGCGGGGAAGCTCCGGATCCGCTTCTCCTCCACCCCCCCGAGTGTCCGCGCCGGCCGCGCCGCCAGCGCCCGGACGCGCGAAACCGCGAGGTTGTGGGCGATGGTGTGGAGCCACCGCCGGAAACTCGCGGCGTCCCGGAGTTCCGAGATCCTCTCCCAGGCCGCCACGAAGGTCTCCTGGGCGATGTCCTCCACGTGGTGCCAGTCCTTCAGGACCGGCTGGACCACCGCGCAGATCGACGTCTTGAACCGATCCACCAGTTTCCCGAATGCCGCCATGTCACCGTCCCGAGCACGCTCCGCGTGCGCCCTCCAGTCTTCCGTCACTTGCCTGCTCCTGATAACAGGTCGTTTCCCGACCGCTCCGGTGACGGAAAAATAGGCAAAATCGATTCCGGGGGGCGGATGGCGTGAATCCGGCGGGGGACCGCGCCAGGGCGGACGGACCGTCCGGGTGCTGGCGCGCAATGGCGCGATTCGGGGTCAGCGGGAGGTCAGGACTGGTCGGCGGGCGGCTCGAGAGCGGCGGTGATCTTCCCGTTCACGATGTTCAGCATCTCGTGGAAGTCGGCCTGCGCGCGCGACAGCTCGCCGAGGATCGCGTTCGTGCGGATCTTCTGCTCCGCGGCGAGGAGCGCCCGTTTGTCCTCGGGCTCGATGGGCAGCTTCGCCCGCTCCTTCTCCGCGATCTTCTGCGCGGCGTCGGCGCGCGCCTTGAACAGCGCCATGGCCTCCGGATCGGCCATGGCCGCCTTCTCGGCCTTCCGCAGGTCCCGGTACCGCACCGAACGGGCGATGGCCTGGGACAGCTTCTCGGCGATCTCGATCACTTCGTCCACGTCATGCCTCCCCGGTACCCGCCGCGGGGCGCGCGGCGGCGAATGTGAAGCCGGACGGCCCGGCGTCGATGCGGACCTCGTCGCCCTCCCGCACCTCGCCCCGAAGGAGCCGCGCGGCGAGTTCGTTCAGGAGGTCGCGCTGGATCACCCGCTTCAGGGGCCGCGCCCCGTAGGCGGGATCATACCCTCTCGCCGCCAGTTCGCGCCTTGCCTCGTCGGAGAGGACGAGGCGGATCCGCTTGCCGACGAGCAGCATCCCGAGCCGGGCGAGCTGGATGTCGACGATGCCCGCGAGGTGCTCCTCCGAGAGCCGGCCGAAGAGCAGGATCTCGTCGAGGCGGTTCAGGAACTCGGGGCGCAGGTGGTTGCGCAGTTCGGACATCACGCGCTTCTCGATGTCCGCCTCCGAGAGCTCGCCGGCGCGGGCCAGGTGCTGGCTGCCGATGTTGCTCGTGAGGATGATCACGGTGTTCCGGAAGTCCACGGTCCGGCCCTTGCCGTCCGTGAGCCGGCCATCGTCGAGGAGCTGGAGCAGGGCGTTGAAGACCTCGGGGTGCGCCTTCTCCACTTCGTCGAAGAGGACGACCGAGTAGGGCCGCCGGCGCACCGCCTCCGTGAGCTGCCCCCCCTCGTCATATCCGACGTAGCCCGGAGGGGCGCCGATGAGCCTCGAGACCGTGTGCCGCTCCTGATACTCCGACATGTCGAGGCGGACCAGCGCGCCCTCGTCGTCGAACAGGAACTCGGCGAGCGCCCGGGCCAGCTCCGTCTTCCCGACGCCGGTGGGGCCGAGGAACAGGAACGAGCCGATCGGTCGGTTCGGGTCCTGGAGGCCGGAGCGCGCGCGGCGCACCGCCTCGGAGACGGCGCGGACGGCGCGGTCCTGGCCCACCACCCGGAGCGCCAGCCGCTCCTCCATGTGGATGAGCTTGTCGACCTCCCCCTCCACGAGCTTCGTGACGGGGATGCGCGTCCAGCGGGAGACGACCTCCGCCACGTCCTCGGCGTCCACCTCCTCCTTGAGCATCGGGTGCGCGCCCTGGACCTCGCCGAGGGCCCGCCGGGCCTTCTCCAGCGCCGTCCGGGCCTCGGGCAGCAGTCCGTGCCGGATCTCCGCCACGCGATGCAGGTTCCCCTTGCGCTGCTCGCTCTCCTCCTCGCCGCGCAGGTTCTCGACCTCCTCCTTCCGCCTGCGGATCTCCGCGATCCGCTCCTTCTCCGCCGACCACTGCGCGCGCAGTCCCCCGGCCTGCTCCTCGAGATCGGCCAGATTCCGCTCGAGCTGTGCGAGACGGGCCCGGCTGGCCTCGTCCTTCTCCTTCCGGAGGGCCTCGCGCTCCACCGTGAGCTGCATGATGCGCCGCTCCACCTGGTCGAGTTCCGAGGGCATCGAGTCGATCTCGATCCGCAGCCGCGAGGCGGCCTCGTCCACGAGGTCGATGGCCTTGTCGGGCAGGAACCGGTCGGAGATGTAGCGTTCGGAAAGCGTGGCCGCGGCCACGAGCGCCGAGTCCTGGATGCGCACGCCGTGGTGGACCTCGTAGCGCTCCTTCAGGCCGCGGAGGATGGCGATCGTGTCCTCCACCGAAGGTTCGCCGACGAGGATCGGCTGGAACCTCCGCTCCAGCGCCGCGTCCTTCTCCACGTGCTTGCGGTACTCGTCGACGGTGGTGGCGCCGATGGCGCGGAGCTCGCCGCGGGCCAGCGCCGGCTTCAGCATGTTGGCGGCGTCGGCGGCGCCTTCCGCGGCGCCCGCTCCGACCAGCGTGTGCATCTCGTCGATGAAGAGGATGACCTCCCCGGCGGCGTCCGAGACCTCCTTGATGACGGCCTTCAGCCGCTCCTCGAACTGGCCGCGGTACTTCGTGCCGGCCACGAGGGCCCCGATGTCGAGGGCCAGGACGCGCTTGCCCTTCAGCCCCTCCGGGACATCGCCCGAGACGATCCGCCGGGCGAGGCCCTCGGCGATGGCGGTCTTGCCGACGCCGGGGTCACCGATGAGCACCGGGTTGTTCTTCGTGCGGCGGGAGAGGATCTGCATGACCCGCCGGATCTCCTCGTCGCGCCCGATCACCGGGTCGAGCTTCCCCTTCCGCGCGAGGTCCGTCAGGTCCCGGCAGTACTGGGCGAGCGCCTGGAACCGATCCTCCGGCGACGGATCGTCCACCCGCTGGCCGCCCCGGAGTTCGGCGAGCGCCTTGAGCAGGTCGTCCCGGTCCACGCCGAGCGCCGCGAGGACCTTCGCTCCCGGTCCCTCCTCCCCGCGGACGGCGAGGAGCAGGTGCTCGGTGGAGACGAAGGCGTCCTTCATCCGGTCGGCCTCGTCCTGCGCGGACTTCAGGACCTTCAGGAGCCGGGGTGAGGGGCCGACCTCCCCGCCGCCGGCCACCTGGGGCAGGCGGTCGAGGGCCCGCTCGGCCTCCTTCGAGACGAGGGCCGGGTCCGCGCCGAGCTTCGCGAGCACGGGCCGGACGAGCCCCTCCTCCTTGCCGAGGAGCGCCACGAGCAGGTGCTCCGGGGTGATCTCCGGATGGCCCCTGCGCTCGGCGAGATCCCGGGCCTCCGCAAACGCCTCCTGGCTCTTGATCGTCAGCTTGTCGAACCGCATGGGGAATGGGAGCGCAACCCCTGTGCCGGTTCCGCCTCGAATCGCAAACCGTTATGGATCAGCGCACTACGACCATGGCCGCGCCCGGCGGCTGCCAGGTTGTCAGCCGCCGCGGCGGGGTTTAGGGAGGAGCCCGAAAGCCTCCAGGGCCGCGCGGACCTTCTCCCGGTTGCCGGCGGAGATCGGGGTGAGGGGGAGCCGCAGTTCGCCGGAGATCCAGCCGAGCATCTCCATCGCCGCCTTCACCGGGACCGGATTGCTCTCGAGGAAGAGGGCCCGGCAGAGCGGGTAGAGCCGGTAGTGGAGGGCGCGGGCCGTCTCGGCCTGGCCCTGCGCGGCGGCGCGCACCAGGTCGGCGTTCTCCTTGGGGACGATGTTCGCCGTGACGGAGACCACCCCCTTCGCCCCCACCGCCATCATGGGCAGGGTGAGCGGGTCGTCGCCGGAGAGCACGGTGAGGTCGCAGAGCTCGAGGACCTGGGACACCCGGTCCACGGTCCCGCCCGCCTCCTTGAGCGCCCCGATGCGCGGGTGCTCGGCGAGCTGCGCCACCGTCTCCGGGGCGAGCGCCACTCCGGTCCGGCCGGGCACGCTGTAGAGGCAGATCGGGATCGTGACGGCGTCGGCGAGCGCCCGGTAGTGCGCGAGGAGTCCCTCCTGGGTGGGCTTGTTGTAGTAGGGCGTCACGACAAGGAGGGCCTCGGCGCCCGCGGCCTCGGCCGCCTTCGACGCCTCGATGGTCTTCCTCGTGTCGTTCGTCCCGGTGCCGGCGATGACGCGCACGCGGCCGTGGCCCGCTTCGCGGACGATCGCGATCAGGCGCAGGCGCTCCTCCGCGGAGAGGGTGGGGGACTCGCCGGTCGTCCCGGAGACGACGATGGCGTTCGTCCCCGCCGCGGCGTGCATCTCCGTGAGACGCGAGACCGCCTCCTCGTCGACCGCGCCGTTCCGAAAGGGTGTGATCAGGGCCACGATGGACCCCGTGAAGATCTTGTCGTGCTCTCTCACCGTTCGCGTGCCTCCCACATGAGGGTCTTCATCTCTCGCACCGCCCGGTCAAGCCCCACGAGCACCGCCCGGGCGATGATGGCGTGCCCGATGTTCAGTTCCTCGATCTCCGGCAGGGCCGCCACGGGCCTCACGTTCACGTAGTTGAGCCCGTGACCGGCGTTCACCCGAAGGCCGAGACCGCGTGCCAGGTCCACCGCCTCGCCAAGGGCGCGGAGCGCCTCGGCGCGAGCCGATTCGCCCCTCGCCTCGGCATATCGCCCGGTATGCAGTTCCACGAACGCCGCCCCGGAGTCGGCCGAGGCCCGGATCTGGTCCGGGTCCGGCGCCACGAAGAGGCTGACGCGGATCCCGCCCTCCGTGAGCCGCGGCACCGTCCGCCCGAGTGAAGCGATTCCGGCCCGGACGTCGAGGCCGCCCTCGGTCGTGATCTCCTGCCGCCGCTCGGGGACCACGCAGCAGTCCTCGGGCTTCACCTCGAGAGCGATCGCGACGATCTCCGGCACATCGGCCAGCTCGAGGTTCAGCTTGGTCTTCACGGTCTGCCGCAGGATCCGGACGTCGCGGTCCTGGATGTGGCGCCGGTCCTCCCGGAGATGGACGGTGATGCCGTCGGCCCCGGCGAGTTCCGCGAGGACCGCGGCCTCCACGGGGTCCGGGATGTCGATCCGGCGGGCCTGCCGGATCGTCGCCACGTGGTCGATGTTCACTCCGAGCCGCATGGGCCAAAGCAAACGGGGACGTCGTCACCTTGTCAACTTCCACCCGCCAGCCGGGGATGCTGCAAACCTGTAAACCTTCGTCCACCCCTGCCCGGCGGACGGAAACCTCTGTCGACAACCGGCCCCCGGAGCGGGCCGGGACATCGTGCACCTCCACCCTCGCGGCCGGCCCCCGCCCCGACGGGGCCTCCTGACGCGTCTCCGGTGGTAGCGACGCGAGGTGGAGAGGCCTCGAAAAGTTGACAAGTTCACGGCGTCCCCGTGTTCTTTCGGGATGCGGATCATCAGCGGGGAGTTCGGGGGGAGGAGGATCGAGTGCCCGGAGGGAGCCGGCACGCGACCGACGCCCGACCGGGTGCGGGGAGCGGTGTTCAACATCCTGCGCGATGTCGTGGAAGGCGCCCGGGTCGTGGAGCTATTCGGCGGGACCGGCGCCCTCGGCATCGAGGCGCTGTCCCGCGGCGCGGCGCACGCCGTGTTCTGCGAGATCGCCCGTCCGGAGCGCCTTCGACCTTCCCCGGATGGTCCGGGCCGATCCACCCTTCGACCTCGTCTTCTGCGATCCCCCCCACCGGTACTTCGAGGACGCCGCCACCCGCTCCCGCCTGGGGGACCTTCTCGGCGGTCTGCCTCTTTCCGCCGGCGCCACGGTCGTCGTCGAGCACCGCGCAAGGGCGCTCGGAGACTTCCGCCCCCCCGGGCTCGCCCTCGACGACCTGCGGGAATGGGGAACCGTGGCGATGGCCTTCTACCGGCCATCCCCGGCCGGAACACCGTAAGGTTTCCCTGCCTCGCGGCCGATAAGAACCTGTCGAACCTCTCCTGAGAACATGGGAGACGGGAACTTGGTAACCGCAAGAAGCGACATCGTCCGGGACCGCTACCCCCGGCTCGCGCAGATCCTCGATCTCCTGACCCGGACGCCGGGAGTCCGCTCGGAGCTCCTCGAGGACATCCGGCGCCGGATCGAGAGCGGGGAGTACCTGACCGAAGAGAAGCTGAACGTCGCCATCTGCCGGCTCCTGAAGGACATCCTCGGGTGAGCCGGAAGGAGGGTGTCATGAGACGCTTGATCCTCGCCGCGGGGTCCCTCTTCCTGGCCCTTGCCGTCCTCGCCGGACCCGCCTCGGCGGGCTGGTGGGACGAGGTGGCGGAGACGAAGACGGTGGCCCTCTCGGACCTGACCTCCCGCCCCCACGACTTCCGGGGCCAGGAGGTCCGCTTCGACTGCGTCTTCCACCAGATCTCGGAGTTCTACAACCCCTACTTCACGCGATTCGCGCCCACGATCTTCGTGAACTTCGCCGCCTGGCCGGCGGGCGCGGAACTGTGGCGGGAGGACGTCTACCTCGCGAGCCACCCCTTCCTGTTCCTCGACCGGTCGGCCGACGCCCTGAAGACCCTCCTCGCATTGCCGCGGTTCTCGCGGCTTCGCCTGACGGGCGTCGTGCAGGAGGTGTTCAAGGGCACGGCGTGGATCGAGGTCCGGGAGCTCGAGGTGCTTCCCGACCCGCTGACGCGCGACGCGCTGTCGCTGCTCGTCCGCGGTGATCGCGCCGCCGCCGAGGGCAACCACGAAGCCGCGCTCTCCCTGTACCGGGAGGCCTCGCGGTCGCCGCTCCCTGCCGAGGTGCGCCGGAGCGTCGCCCGGATGGAAGCCGCCGCCCTCGCGAAGCTGGGGCGCGCCGCCGAGGCCCGCCAGACGCTCGCCGCCGCGCTCGCGGAAACCCCGGACGACGAGATGATCCGGAAGCAGCTCGCGGACCTCGACGGCCCCGGCGCTCCGCCGCCGCCGGTCGCGAGTCCGCCGGCTCCGGCCGCGACGCCGCCGGCCCCGGCCGCGGCGCCCCCGGCCCCCGCCGTCCGGGCCCCGGCAGCTCCCGCACCGGCTCCCGTCGAGGCGCCCGACGCCCGACCGGCGGCCGCGCCCCCCCCGCCCGCACCGGTCGAGGCGCCGGCCGCCGCGCCGGCGAAGCCGACCGGGCCCGATTCGCCGGCCCCCGCCGCCCCGGCACCCCCGAAGAAGCGCCTGGCCGGCCCGATGTGAGGCGGACCAGCAGCCCGTCGCCGAGAAGCTCCCGCGCGCCTCGAGGCTCATGACGACGGGCTGCTGACCGGCACCAGCGGCGCCCGATCCCTTTTCGGCCCGATCGCCGTCCGCTACACTCGGAGGATGGCCACCTTCGATGAATGGAAGAAGCTCGACCTCCGCACCGCGCGCGTGATCGAGGCGCGCCCCCACCCGAACGCCGATCGCCTGCTCGTCATCGACGTGGACCTCGGACCGCTCGGCCCGCGGCAGATCGTCGCCGGAATCCGCGCCTTCTACGCCCCTGAGGCCCTGACCGGGAAGACCGTGGTGGTCGTCGCGAATCTCGATCCCGCCGCGATCCGGGGCGTGACGAGCCACGGCATGCTCCTCGCCGTGAAGGACGGCGAGAACCTCGCGATCCTCGGCCCCGACCGCGAGGTCCCCCCCGGACTCCCCGTCTCATGAGCACGATCTCCTACCCGCTGAAACTCCGCCCCCGCTACCTTCCGAAGCCCTGGGGCGGCCGCCGGCTCGAGGCGATCTTCGGCCGGGAACTCCCGCCGGGACTCCTCGTGGGTGAGTCCTGGGAACTCTACGACCGCCCGGACGGCGCCTGCGTGATCGACAACGGCCCGCTCCGCGGCCGATCCCTCGCGGAACTGCGCGGGCCGTGTCCGATCCCCCTCCTGACCAAACTCCTCGACGCCCGATCCACCCTGTCGGTACAGGTGCACCCGGACGAGGAGGCCGCGCTCGAGCTCTCCTCGGAGGCGAAGTCCGAGGCGTGGTACGTCATCGAAGCCGCCCCGGAGGCGAAGGTCTTCAAGGGCCTCCACGACGGCGTGCGGCCGCCCGATCTCCTGCGGGCGATCGAAGCGGGGCGGGTCGAGGACTGCCTCCACTCCTTCACCGTCTGCGTCGGGGACGTGGTCTTCCTGCCCGCGGGCACGGTCCACGCGCTGGGCGCCGGGCTCGTCCTCTTCGAGGTCCAGCAGAACGCGGACACGACCTACCGCCTGTACGACTGGGGGCGGGACCGGCCGCTCCAGGTCCGGGAGGCGATCCGGTGCGCCGACTTCACCGGGCCCGGTCTCGACATCGTCGGCCCCTCCGCCGTCACCGACGACGGCCGGCACCGCCGGACCCTCCGGGTGTCGAGCCCGTGGTTCGTCCTCGAGGAACACGAGGCGCTCGGCCTCGTCACCTTCGAGACGGAGCGCCGCAACCAGGAGACCTGGCACGTGCTGTTCGTCCTCGGCGGGGAGGGCGAGATCCGGCCCTTCCGGCGAGGCGCGGAGGGCGCGTGGTTCGCCCCGGGCGACTCGATCCTCCTGCCCTCGGAGCACGGGGAGTTCGAGATCGCCCCCCGGCCGGGCCAGACCGTCCGCCTGCTGTCCGCCTGGGTCCCGTGAACAGGAGACTCGCATGAAGACCGTGCTCGTGCTCTTCGCCGAAGGCTTCGAGGAGATCGAGGCCGTCACGCCGGTGGACGTCCTCCGGCGCGCCGGGGCGGACGTGACAACCGCCGGCCTCGCCGCCGGTCCCGTCCGCGGAGCGCGCGGAGTAGTGGTCCTCCCCGACACCGACCTCGCCTCCGTCGCGGGTCGCGCGTTCGACCTCGTGGTGCTCCCGGGGGGGATGCCCGGGGCCGCCAACCTCGCGGAGGACCCGCGGGTGCGGGATCTCGTGGCGGGGACGCTCGAACGGGGCGCCATGGTCGGCGCCATCTGCGCTTCGCCGGCGCTGGTCCTCTCGGCGCACGGGTTCCTCCGCGGGAAGAGGGCCACGTGCCACCCGGCCACCGCCGAGGACATGACGGAGGGCGAGTACGTCGACGAGCGCGTGGTCATGGACGGCGCAATCGTCACGAGCAAGGGCCCCGGCACCGCGCTGGAGTTCGCCCTGGCGCTGGTCGACCGTCTCTTCGGCCCCGGGACGGCCCGGGCCGTGAACGAGCCGATGTTCGGCCGGGTGGACAACTGACGGCGCGCGCGGTACCATGCCGCGGGTTGGCTCGGTGGAACACGGCAAGGGAGGTGCGGCCATGCGCAGGTTCGTCATCGGTCTCTCGACAGTCCTCTTCCTCCTCGCCGCGGGCGCGGAGGCCGGGAAGGTCCCCCTCGACCTGGGGGGGACGACCTGGTTCGGTCTCACCGGCACGAAGCTCTCGGTGAAGGGGGCCGGGAGCGACACGGCGGTCGGCCAGCTTCTCGTGTCGCTCGGGGAGACGACGTGGTCCGCCGAGAGTCTCTCGGGCCACTTCTACTCCGGCGCCTGGTCGATCACCGGCACGAAGGTCGTCCTGACCCTCGACGGGGCCGGAACCGCCGAGATGGAGAAGATGATCGCGGAGTGGATCGAGAGCTACACGGCCTTTCCGGTGGACGTCACGCTCCTCGATGTCTCGATCGTGGGCAAGGTGAAGGCCAGGAACGGCGCGCTCCTCTCCGCGAAGTACCAGATCAAGGCGACATTCGTCGGCACGGGGGGCATGGAAACGCGCGGGGGCAAGTTCCAGGAGAAGGGCCTCCTCCTCCCGATCTGACGGCCCGCCGGGGTGGAGGATCGCCGCGCAGAGAAAGGTCTCGACCCCGACGGGGTAGACTGGGGCGATGCGCCCCGCCCCCGACGAAGTGCCGGAGTCGCTCCGGGGATACGTCGCCCGCGTCCCCGAGGCGGATGTCCTGGAGGTGCTCGCCGGCCAGGTCCCCGGCCTCTTCCTGTTCGCCGCAGGCATCCCGTCCGACCGGGAGACGTGGGCCTACGCCCCGGGAAAGTGGACGGTCCGCCAGGTGTTCGGCCATCTGGTGGACGCCGAGCGGGTCCTGGGGTTCCGGGCCTTCTGCTTCGCCCGCGGCGAGTCCGCGCCGCTCCCCTCCTTCGACGAGGATGCCTACGTGGCCCGGTCCGGCTCGGCGGACGTCCCGCTCGCCGACCACGTCGCGGAGTTCCGCCTGCTGCGGGAGGCGAACCTCGCCCTGCTCAGCCGCCTCGACGACACCGCGTGGTCCCGCCGGGGAACCGCGGCCGGCGCGACGGTCTCCGTCCGAGCACTGGCCTTCGGTCTCCCCGGCCACCTGCGTCACCACCTCGCGGTGCTCGCGGATCGCTACGGGATCCGCGCCGCCCCGGACTTCTGACGAAACCGGACCGCGGGCCGCTGGCGGTGACCCGGCCCGGGGTCGGGCCGCCGTCCTTCCCCACTCCGGATCCGTGATGGCCCCGTTGCCCGGGAGCACCCGCTTCCCCGGTCCGGCGAGCGACGAGGCTCACAGTCGCAAGGAACGTCCGTCCATTGCCTCCGCTGCTTGTGCCTTCCCCTAATCGAAATCGAAATCGAAATCGGAATCGGAATCGGAATCGCCCCCCCCCGTACCAGCACCATCCGGTCTCCTCCCCCACCCGGATGCCCCTTCCGCCCAGCCGACTGAGCATGGCGGTCATGCGATCCAACACCCCCTCACGGGCCGGGCTCGCGGCTTCGTCCAGGGCTTTGCCGATGGGCATCCGGTCACTCGTGTAGAGGTCACAGGTCTTTTCGACTCCGATCCCGATTTCGATTTCGATTGTGCTGACGGGTATTTGCGCCGTCCGGGTCGCCATGTCGCGGAGAGTCGCCGGGACGGAGGTTCTCCATGGGTCATCGGCATCGGTGTCAGGCGGCGGCTCACGCGATGGTCCGGGGCCCCTTCACTCCGCGGCGCGCGCCGAGGGGCAGATGTCGCGGAGCGCGCAGGGGGCGCAGTCGGGCTTTCTCGCCTTGCAGAGGCCACGGCCGTGCCAGATCACCCGGTGGGAGAAGTCGATCCACTCCTTCTTCGGGATCCGGGCCATCAGGTCGGCCTCGATCTTCCCGGGGTCGTCCTTCGCCGTGAGACCGAGGCGCTTCGCGATCCGCGCCACGTGGGTGTCCACCACGATCCCCTCGGCCCGGCCGAACCACGTCCCGAGCACGACACTCGCGGTCTTGCGGGCGACTCCCGGCAGGGTCACGAGCTCCTCCATCCGGTCCGGCACCTCCCCCCCGAAACGATCCACGAGCATCCGCGCCATCCCGCGGATCGACTTCGCCTTGTTGCGGAAGAAACCCGTGGAGCGGATGAGCGCCTCCAGTTCGGCGGCATCCGATTCCGCGTAGTCCTTCGCGGCCGGGTACCGCGCGAACAACGCGGGCGTGACCATGTTCACCCGTTCGTCCGTGCACTGCGCCGAGAGGATCGTGGCCACGAGCAGTTCGAGCGCGTTCGAGTGGTGGAGGGCGCAGGTCGCCTCCGGGAACATCTTCGCGAGACGACGGAGTACCTTGCGGACATCGGCGGGAGAGCGCATGGCCGGTATGATAGCCCTCCATGGTCAGGAACCCTGAATCGACGGACCCGCGGGAGCGGCTGCAAAAGGTGCTGGCCGCGGCCGGGATCGCCTCGCGGCGCAAGTGCGAGGAGCTGATGCTCGCCGGCCGCGTGGCGGTCAACGGGGCGGTCGTGCGCGAACTCGGCACGAAGGTCGACCCGGCCACCGACGACATCCGGGTCGACACGGTGCCCCTCTCGACACCGAAGAAGCCGATGGCCCTCGCGGTCAACAAGCCCCGCGGCCTGCTCTGCACCGCGAAGGACGACCGCGGCCGGCCCACGGTGCTCGACATGGTGCCGGAGTCCAGCCGGCGCCTGTACCCCGTCGGGCGGCTCGACGAGGACTCGGAGGGGTTGATCCTCCTCTCCGACGACGGTGAATTGACGGACCTCGTCACCCATCCGCGCTACGGCATCCCGAAGACCTACGACCTCCGGATCCGCGGGCGCCTGGAGGCGGCCGACATCCGGCGCGTGGAATCCGGCGTGTGGCTCTCGGAAGGCCGCACCGCGCGGTCGAGGGTCCGCATCACGAAACGGGGCCGCGAGATCTCCCACGTGGAAGTGACCCTGGCCGAGGGCCGCAACCGCGAACTCCGCCGTATCTTCGCGCGGATCGGCCACCCCGTGCTCTCGCTGCGCCGGATCCGCATCGGGAAGATCGCCCTCGCCGGCCTGAAGCCCGGCGCATGGCGCAAGCTGAAGGCCCACGAGATCGACTCCCTGAAGGCCATGGCCCGCGGTCACAGGACTTCCCGGTGAACACCATGTCCCGACGCCTCCCGCTGCTCCTCCTCCCTCTGCTCCTCCTGCCGGCGACGGCGCCCGCGGCCGAGCTGGTCACCCGGATCGACCTCGCCACCGGCATCGGCGAGACGGTCCTCGCGAACGGTCTTCGGGTGCTGACACTGGAGCGCCACAACGCTCCGGTCGTGGCCGTCCAGATCTTCTACCGGGTGGGCTCCGCCGACGAGGGTCCCGGGGAGACCGGCCTCGCCCACTTCCTCGAGCACCTGATGTTCAAGGGGACCGACCGCTACGCGAGGGGGGCGATCGACCGGATCACCCTCGAACTCGGCGGCAGCAACAACGCCGCGACGAGCAAGGACTGGACGCAGTACTGGTTCAGCCTCGCCTCCGACCGCTTCGAGACGGCGCTCGAGATCGAGGCGAACCGGATGAAGAACCTCGCCTTCGACCCCGTGGACTTCGAGATGGAGCGCAAGGTCGTGCTGGAGGAGCTGTCCATCGGCCGCGACGGACCGTGGGGCGAACTCGACGAGACGGTGGAGGCCGCGCACTTCCTCGCCCATCCCTACCGCCACCCGATCATCGGCTGGCGGACGGACATCGAGCAGGTGACGCGGGAACAGGTGAAGGCGTTCTACGCCCGGCACTACCGGCCGGACAACGCCACCCTCGTCCTCGTCGGCGACTTCGACACCGGCCGGGCGCTGGCCCGGATCCTCGAGCTCTTCGGTCCTGTCGAGACGGGTCCTGTGCCGGTCCGCGCGCGTACGCCGGAGCCCGCGCAGAACGGCGAGCGCCGGATCGTCGTTTCGCGCCCCGAGGAGATCGCGCGGATCGAGGTGCTCTGGCACTCGGTCCCGCTCTCCTCTCCCGACGACGCGGTGCTCGACGTGATCCGGCACGTGCTGGTCGGCGACCGGGCGTCGCGGCTCTTCCGGCGCGTCGTGGAAGTGGAACAGACCGCCACGGGGATCTCCGGCACGAACGACTCGCGGCGGGACTCCGGCGTCTTCTACCTGTGGGCGGAGGTCATGGACGGCGCCGACCCCGGCCGGGTGGAGCGGGCCATCGTGGAGGAGACGGAGCGGCTCGTCCGCGAGCCGCCCACGGAGGACGAACTCCTCCGGGCCCGCAACTCGATCCTCACGACCCTGGCCTTCAATCGCGCCACGGCGGCGGGCCGCGCCGAGGAGATCGGCATCTTCGCCACGATGGCCGACTGGCGGCTCACCGCGACCTCCGAAGAACGGATCCGCGCCGTCACCGCCGAGGACGTCCGGCGCGTGGCGGCCCGGGTCTTCGCGGCGGAAAACCGCTCCGTCGGGCTGACCGGGCCGAAGAGCGGCGGCGGTGCAAGGGCCTTCGCCGAACCCGCCGGCTCGGCCCGGCGATCGGCCGGTGACGCCGCGCCCGCCGGGCCGCGGGTCCACCTCGCGCCCCTCGTCCGGACCCTCGGGAACGGGCTGACCCTCCTCGTGGCCCGCAACGACACGGTGCCGGTATTCGCCCTCAACGTGTTCGTACGGGACGCCCGGCTGCGCGAGGCCCGGCCGGGCCTCGCCTGGCTCACCGCGAAGCACCTGCTGGAAGGGGCGGGCGAACTCGACGCGGAGGGTTTCGCGAGGGCACAGTCGCGCCTCGGCGCCTCGATCGAGACGAACCCCGCCGGCCTCTCCGCCCGCTGCCGGACGGAAAACGCCGGGGACCTCCTCGCCCTCGTCGCGGACCTGCTCGTCCGGCCGGCCCTGCCGGCGGAGCCTCTGCCGAAGCTCCTCGCGCGCCAGGGCGCGGAGATCCGGGCGGAGCGCGACGACCCGGCGACCCTCGCCGGCCAGCTCTTCGCGCAGGCGGTCTACGGCGCCCATCCGCTGGGGCGTCCCTCGCGGGGCACGCCGGAGAGCCTCGGGGAGATCACGATCGAGGACGTGCGGGCCCACCACCGGACCTTCTTCGCGCCGGGGAACGCGATCGTCGCGGCGGTCTCCGACCGGCCGGAGGAGGAGACGGCGGAACTCCTCGCCGCGGCCTTCGGCGACTGGCCCGCCGTGCCGGCAGCGCCGGTCGCCGAGCTGCCCGGCCTCCCGGAACCGGCGGCCCGGATGATCCGGGTCAACCGGCCGATGGACCAGGCGATCCTCCTCCTCGGCCACCGGGGGATCCGGAGGGAGGACCCCGACTGGGTTCCGCTCCTCGTCATGGACTACGTGCTCGGGCGCGGCCCGGGCTTCACCGACCGGCTCTCCCGCACGCTGCGCGACCGCGACGGCCTCGCCTACGAGGTCTGGGCCACGATCACCGAGTCCGCCGATCAGGAGCCGGGGGTCTTCAAGGCCTACATCGGCACCTCCGCGGAACAGGAGGGGCGCGCTGCGGAGGGGATCGTCGAGGCGATCCGGGCGATCCGCGAGACGACCGCCGCGGACTCGGAACTCGCCGGGGCGAAGGCCTACCTCCTCGGCTCCTTCGTCTTCGGGTTCGAGACCGCGGAGCAGGTCGCGGGGATGCTCGTCCACCTCCACCGCCTCGGTCTCGGCTTCGACTGGCCGGAGAAGTACGCGAAGGCGGTCGCCGCGGTGACGGCCGAGGACGTCCTCCGGGTCGCCCGGGAACACCTCCACCCGGACCGGCTCGTACGCGTGGTGGTGGGCCCGGCGGACTGACCGGAGGCGGCCGCGGATCTTCGGCGATGGGAGTCCTTTCCCGGGAGCCGGGCCTCCCGATTGGCGGGGGTCGTCCGGTCATGGGGTCAGAGCGCAGTTCCGCCACGTACGGGCGGGCTGCCAGCAGCCCGTCGGCGCAAGCCCTCATGCGCGCGGGAGCTTCTCGGCGACGGGCTGCTAGCGCGCCCCGAGCCGGCGGCGCCGCTCCTCGAACGCCGCCCGGACTTCCGGAGGTAGCCCGGGGTTGGCCGCCGCGCGCCGATAGACCTCCGCCGCCCCCCCGCGGTCGCCGGCCCGCAGCAGGATCTCACCGAGAAGTTCGTAGAGGGTCGGAGCGGGCGGCTCGGGGCGGAGGGCCTCGCGCAGGACCTCCATGGCCTCGTCCATGCGCCCCGCCTCCCGGAGGTAGAAGCAAAGGGTGAAGGCGTACCTCTCGCTCCCGGGCCGGAGTTCGTACGCCGTCCGGCACCAGCGCAGCGCTTCCTCGAGGTCCTGCTCGGCCAGCAGGATGCCGAGGTTCACCGCCGCCGCGTCGAGCCGGGGATCGGCCTTCAGCGCGGCACGGAGTTCCCGCTCCGCGCCGGCCCGATCGCCCGCCTCCCCGAGGAGGAGCCCGAGATTGAGACGGGCGGGAGCACAGTCCGGCCGGATCGAGAGGGCCCGCCGCAGGCTCGCCTCGGCGGCGGTACGATCCCCGAGACGCGCCATCGCGATCGCGGCGTTGACGAGCGGCATCTCCGCGTCGGGACGGAGCGCGGCCGCCCTCTCGAAGGCCCGGACGGCCTCGGCGGTAAGGCCTTTCTCGAGGTGCCAGTTGCCGAGGTTGTGCCAGGTGTCCCAGTGGTCCGACCGGGCCGCGAGAGACGCGAGATACTCCACCGTGACCGCCTCGAGGAGGGTCCTTTGCGGCGGGGGCAGGCTCTCCGGAGCGACGCCGGCGAGCCCCGCGACCGCCCGGAGCCGCACGGCCCGGAGATCGTCGTCGAGGGCCAGGAGGAGCGCCTCCACGGCCCCCCCCCGCGCCGACAAGGCCTCCGCCGCCGCGCACCGGACCAGCGGATCCGGGTCATCGAGGAGCCCGGGGAGCGCCGCGTCCACGGCGGGATCGGGGCAGGACGCGAGCAGGCGGACCAGAGAGGAGGCGACCACCGGAGACCGGTGCGGGTCGGCGAGAAAGCCGAGGATCGCGGTCAGATCCGCGAAGTCCCCCTTGCGCGCGGCCGCCACCCAGCCGGCCCAGCGCAGGGTATCGGCCTGGAAGTCGCTGGCGTGCCACTGCCGCACCACGTTATCGGCCCAGGCGGCGTCCCGATCGGCGTGGCAGAGGTTGCAGGCGTTCGGCGAGCCGAACCGGATCGTGGCCGCCGGCATGGGCGGACGCATGGAGTGATCGCTCCGCACCATCCGCGCGAAGGAGGTCTTCGGCATGTGGCAGTCCACGCAGCGGCTGCCCGGTCCGCCGGGAGCATGGCGGTGGTGAGGCGCCGCGTTCGCCACTCGCTCCGCATGGCAGGGCGCGCAGGCCCGGTTCGCCTCCTCCCCCTCGAAACGGTACCGGCCGCTGGAGGTGTGGCAGTGCATGCACCCGAGCTGCCCGGATCGGACGCAGGGGCCGAGGAGCCAGGTGGTCGCGGTGTAGTTCTCTCCGAGGTCCCGACCGTCGGGGTGGAAGTCGGGATCTTCGAGGGTCACCAGGGAGTAGTGGTCGAGAAACCGCTCGCCGGCACGGTAGTGATCGGTCAGGACACCGGCCTTGGCGTGACAGGGCAGGCAGGTTTCGCTGGAGTGCTCCGGAGCGAGGCCCTTGTATGACAGGAGACCAGGATCCACCGGCGGGGTCTCCCCCCTCGCCTGCGCTTCCCGGAAGACCCGGACGTGCTCCACGGCGGAATTGTGGCAGGTCTCGCAACTGATGCCCGGCTCCGCCCAGGTCGTGCGATAGGCGTCGGTGGCCGGATCGTAATTGGTCTCGACCCGGCTCACGTGACAGCCATGGCAGGAGGTATTGAACGTCAGCAGCGGATCGCGCCAGTCCACGGGGGTCTCGGTGACGTGGCGCACCATGCTGGCCGTGGCGTCGAACCACCGCTTCCCGCCGACGTCGAAGGCGAGCGGCGCGACCTGGAGCCGTCCGCGATCGAGCGGGGTCAGGAAGTAGAAGACGTTCTTGCCGCCCAGAGCGTGCGCGAGGGGGTAGACCCGGCCACCCTGCGCATCCTCCCGCAGCACGGGGGGGAACGGCTGGAGATCGACCCGGTAGCTCGCCCCCGCCACCGCCAGAGGCTCCTCCCGGGGCGCGAGGAAATCGGCCACGAACCGGCGAGTGACGACCTGCATGGCCCGCCCGTGCCGGGATCCCTCCCACTTCCGGTAGAAGTCCTCATGGCACGCGCGGCAGGACTCGGAGCCCGCGAGGGCCGGGGCCGCCGCGGGCGCGGGCGGCAACGCCGCCGGCTCCTTCGAGCACGCCGCGATCCCGAGGCCGACGACGAGGGCGAGGAGGGCAAGCCGAAAGCACCGGGGGGCCGCTCGGGTCGTTTCCATTCCGGCAGGATATCCCGGGAGCCCGGCGACAGGGAACTCGGCCGGGACGGCGGTCACCCCGGAGCCCTCCCGCGGCCCCCTCGAACGAAACGGCCGCCGGGCGGGAGCCCGACGGCCGCGGTGCTTTCTGGTACCCCGAGAGGGACTTGAACCCCCACCGCCGGCTCCGGAGGCCGGTACTCTATCCAGTTGAGCTATCGGGGCACGGGTGTTACCTGGAAGCCCTGATTGTAGTGACCAGCCTTCGCCCCGGCCAAGCAATCACGGGTTCGGTTCGAGGACGAGGAGCGCCGGCCACGCCTTCGCGAGCTTGCCCACCGCCTTGCCGTACCGCTGCTGGGCGGCGAGGCTCAGGGGAGCGCGGAGGCGCTTCGCGAGCACGTCCTCGGGACTCGACGCCTTGTCGATGTCGGGGACGAACATCGCGATCGCCGCGGCAAAGATCTGCTGGGCCGCCTGCCTGGCGCCAGAGGCGAAGGACCCGCCCACCTCGATCTTCGCCGCCTTCTCCAGTTGCGCGATCCCCTTGCCGAGCGTGGCGAGGGCCCGCGCCGCATCGGCGTCCCCGAACTGGAGGATCGCCTGGTCGACGAGGGCGAGACCGGCCACCCTCGCCTTCTCGCTGCGGGGGTTATGGGTCGCGAGCCCCTGGAGGGACGTCCGGTGCGCGACGACCGTGTCGAGGAGCGCGTCCAGCCGGGGCCCGCCCGCCGAGGGGACCGCCAGAAGCAGAACGAGGATCGAGAGGGCGAGAGCCTTTTTCATGGTGCGCTCCATCCTACGCGACGGCGCGCCCGCCGCCGGAAAATGAGCGGAGGGCGCTCGGCGTGAGCGCCCTCCGGGCAATCCTTCACCAGCGGAACTAGTAGTCCTCACCGCCGTGGTCGTGGTCGTCCTTCTTCTCCTCGGGGAGTTCGGAAATCACGGCCTCCGTGGTGAGGAGCAGGGTGGCGATGGACGCGGCGTGCTGCAGCGCGGTCCGGACCACCTTCGTCGGATCGATCACGCCCGCCGCGACGAGATCGGTGTACTTCTCGTCCTGGGCGTCGTAGCCGAAGTTGTAGTCGGTGGACTCGCGGACCTTCTGGACCACGATCGAGCCGTCCACACCGGCGTTCGCCGCGATCTGGCGGATCGGGGCCTGCAGCGCGCGACGGACGATGTCGATGCCCACCTTGTCGTCGCCCTTCGCCCTCACGTCGTCGAGCACGGCGATCGCCCGCAGCAGGGCCACGCCGCCGCCGGGGAGGATCCCCTCCTCCACCGCGGCGCGGGTCGCGTGGAGCGCGTCCTCGACGCGGGCCTTCTTCTCCTTCAGCTCGACTTCCGTGGCCGCCCCCACGTTCACCTGGGCGACGCCGCCGGCGAGCTTCGCGAGCCGCTCCTGCAGCTTCTCCCGGTCGTAGTCGGAGGTGGTCTTCTCGATCTCGGCCTTGAGCTGGGCGATACGGCCCTGGATGGCCTGCGCGGTGCCGGCACCCTCGATGATGGTCGTCTCATCCTTCGTGATGACCACCTTCTTGGCCTTGCCGAGGTCGGTGACCTTCACACTCTCGAGGTCGATCCCGAGGTCTTCGAAGATCGCCTTGCCGCCGGTGAGGATCGCGATGTCCTCGAGCATCGCCTTGCGGCGATCGCCGAAGCCCGGAGCCTTCACGGCGCAGCAGTGGAAGACGCCGCGGAGCTTGTTGACGACGAGGGTGGCGAGCGCCTCGCCCTCGACCTCCTCGGCAATGACGAGGAGGGGCTTCCCGGCCTTGGCGATGGACTCGAGCAGGGGCAGGAGGTTCTTCACCGACGAGATCTTCTTCTCGTGGATGAGGATGACGGGGTTCTCGATCTCGACCGTCATGTCCTCCGGCTTGTTGATGAAGTGCGGCGAGAGGTAGCCCTTGTCGAACTGCATCCCCTCCACCCACTCCACGGAGGTCTCGAGCTTCTTGCCCTCTTCCACCGTGATCACGCCGTCCTTGCCGACCTTCTCCATGGCCTCGGCGATCTGGCGGCCGATCTCCGGGTCGTTGTTGCTGGCGATGGCGGCCACCTGGGAGATCTCCTTCTTCCCGGAGATCTTCACCGAGCGCTTCTTCAGCTCTTCGACCACGGCCGCGACGCCCGCCTCGATGCCGCGCTTGATGCCCATGGGGCTCGTGCCGGCGGCGACGTTCTTGAGGCCCTCCTCGAAGATGGCCTCGGCGAGGATCGTCGCCGTGGTCGTGCCGTCGCCCGCCACGTCGGAAGTCTTGCTGGCGACCTCCCGGACCATCTGGGCGCCCATGTTCTCGTAGGCGTCCTTCAGTTCGACTTCCTTCGCCACGGTCACTCCGTCCTTGGTCACCGTGGGGGCGCCGAAGGACTTCTCGATGATCACGTTGCGTCCGCGCGGCCCGAGGGTGACCTTCACGGCGCGGGCGAGCTGGTTCACGCCCCTCCGGATGGCCTCGCGGGCTTCCTGGTCATATGCGATCTTCTTCGCCGGCATGTCAGCTCCTTCCTACCCTTCGATGACCGCGAGGACGTCGTCCTCGGAGAGGATGAGGTACTCCTCGCCCTCGATCTTGATGTCCGTTCCGGAGTAGGAGGAGAACAGCACGCGGTCCCCCACCTTCACCTGGAACAGGGCCCGCTTCCCGTTCTCGAGGAGCTTCCCGTCGCCGATGGCGAGGATCTTGCCCTCGCGGGGCTTCTCCTTCGCCGTGTCCGGGAGGACGATCCCGCCCCGGGTGACCTCCTCCGCCTCCAGCCTCTTCACGAGCACCTTGTCGTTCAGCGGCTTGACCTTCGCCTTTGCCATGTTCGTGTCTCCTCAGGATCCTCTTGCTACGGCAGGTGGAACCGCGGACTCGCCTACGCCGCTCACGAGCGGCGCGACCCGGTCCCGTCCTCTCCGTAGAACTTGCCCAGAAGCATGTTCACCGTCACCACGATGAGGCCCGAACTGACCGGCTTGTGGAGGATCGTGAACGCGCCCGCCTCCATGGCCTTGGTCAGCAACTCCTTCGACCGGTCCGCCGTGACGAAGATCGTCGGCAGCCGGTCGATGAACCGGATCAGCGCCGTGAGAGTCTCGATACCCGTCAGGTCCGGCATGTGCATGTCGAGAATCGAGGCGTGGATGGCGCTCGGCCGGCGTCGCACGATCTCGATCGCCTCGGCCCCGCACGACGCGGGGTGGGTTTCGAAACCCTCGCGGGCAAGGGTCGTCTGGATCGCCTCGCGGCAATCTTCATCGTCGTCCGCGACCAGGATCGAGAACCGGTTCATCGCGCCATCCATCGGCGGAATCCGCCACCTGCGGATTGGCAAAGCCCATACCAATTGCCGGGAGACAGGGGCGGGGGCGGAAAAGCTCTTGCCAGGCAATCACTTACGTCGACACGATCCTCCGGCTGCCGGGCGGCGGCTCTGTCAGCCTGTCAGGTCGCGGGACCGACTGTCACCTGCCGGCGGGGACGACGACGGTCGTTCCGAGCGATACGACGGCCATCTCGGGGAGCTGGATGTTCACCGGCGTCGAGCCCGCTCCGAGGCTCGTCTGGAAGGTGGGGATGGGCCGCTTCAGGGTCGCCAGCGTGGCTCGGACTTCGAGGAGCGCGAGCTGGCTCTGCACGATCTCCCACGCCCGGTCGTAGTACGCCTTCGCCTCTCCGGCGAACTGCTCGAGACCGGGGTCCGGAAGCTCCCGGGCGAGTGTCACGATCTCCCGGTGCGCCTTCTCCCGCTCCTTCGCACCGGGGCCGGCCAGGCGGCGGAACAGGGAGTTGAGCTTCCGCTCCAGGGCCCGGACGCGCTTCTCCTCGGCGGCGGCGGCCTTCCGGAGGTCCACCTCCTCCTTCGTCATCCAGGACCCCTCGAAGAGGACGAAGCCCCGCAGGCGCATGATCTCCCGTTCCGTCCGCCACGCCCCCTCGAAGTACTCGTGGCCGAGGGCGGTGTGCGCGCCGCGGTGGTCGGCGTCCATCCGGAGGGCGGCCTCGAACTCCTTCACCGCCTGGCTCTCCCAGCCGTTTTCCCGGCACCAGTGGCCGAGTTCCACGAGGTCGTCGGGGTCGGCGGGGTCGGCCGTCCGCCGGCGTTCGGCGTACCGCTCCTCCACCGTGGCCTTCTTCTCGATGCCCGCCACGTCCGCCTTCTTCACGACGACGGTGCCGAAGCGGTGCGTGACTCTCAGCGCATCCCCCTCGTCCGCGACGACACCTTCGACCCGGCCGCCGCTCTTCAGGTGGACCACGTCCGCGAGGGCCGGCGCGGCGACCAGCAGGACGGCACAGGTGACTAGTGCCGCGCCTCGAAAGTTCCGAGCCACCCCCGCGAGGAGTTTCGTCGCGTGGCAAGGAGCGACGAGGAGTCGACCCTCATGGGTCGGCGACGAG
>JALOQY010000350.1 GCA_025459285.1 Planctomycetota bacterium
TCAGCTCGGCGGTCTGTTCCGAGTAGTCCTTGCTTCCCATCCCCTCCCCCCACAGCAGGTTCTTCCGCTCCTGCTCGTAGGAGACCGCTCCGAGACGCTCGCTCATCCCGAACTCCGTCACCATGCGCCGGGCCATCTTCGACACCCGCTCCAGGTCGTTCTGGGCCCCGGTGGAGACCTGGCCGAACACCACCATCTCCGCCGCGCGGCCGCCGAGGAGCACCGCGATCCGCGACTTCAACTCGTCCACCGTGAGGAGGTAGCGCTCGTCGGTGGGGAGTTGCAGCGTGTGGCCGAGGGAGCCCATGCCGCGCGGGATGATGGAAATGCGATGCACCGGATCGCAATGGGGCAGCTTGCTCGCGAGGAGCGCGTGGCCCGCCTCGTGGTAGGCGACGATCTCCTTCTCCTTCCCCGTCATCAGGCGCTTCTTCTTCTCGAGGCCGGCCATCGTGCGGTCGATGGACTCCTCCAGCTCGGACATCGAGACGGTCTTCCGGTCCCGCCGCGCCGCGAGCAGGGCCGCCTCGTTGATCACGTTGGCGAGGTCCGCCCCGGCGAAGCCCGGGGTCCGGGCCGCGATCACCGCGAGGTCCACGGAGGGGTCGAGCTTCACCTGCCGGGCATGCACCTTGAGGATCGCCTCGCGACCCTTGATGTCGGGCTTGTCCACGACGATCTGCCGGTCGAACCGTCCGGGCCTCATGAGGGCGGCGTCGAGGATCTCCGGCCGGTTCGTGGCGGCCATGATGATCACGCCGGAGTTCGCCTCGAAGCCGTCCATCTCCACGAGCAGTGCGTTCAGCGTCTGCTCCCGCTCGTCGTTGCTCACCGGGCTCACTCCGCGGGTCTTCCCCAGGGCATCCAGTTCGTCGATGAACACGATGCACGGCGCGTGCTGCACCGCCTGCTTGAAGAGGTCCCGCACCCGGCTCGCCCCGACGCCGACGAACATCTCCACGAAATCGCTGCCCGAGAGGGAGAAGAACGGCACCTTCGCCTCCCCCGCCACGGCCCGCGCGAGGAGGGTCTTGCCGGTCCCCGGGGAGCCGAGGAGCAGGACGCCCTTCGGGATCCGCGCCCCGAGCGCCTGGAACTTCTTCGGGTTTTGCAGGAAGTCGACGATCTCCCGGACCTCCTCCACCGCCTCGTCGATGCCCGCCACGTCGTCGAAGTCGACCTGGACCTCCTTCTCGGCGTAGATCTTCGCCTTGCTCTTCCCGAAGCTCATCACCTGCTGGCTCGGGTTCGCGCGGCGCATGATGATGATCCACACCACGACGAGCAGGAGGAGCGGCCCCAGCCAGTAGAGCAGCGTGACGAAGGCATCGGAGTCGTCGTCGGACTTGTACTCGACGCCCTTCTGGTTCAGGAACAGGACGTCGCTCTCGGTGGTGACGCGGGGGAAGCGGAACGACTTCCATCCCTGCGCGTCCGCCTTCGAGTCCTCGCGCGCACCCGCCGTCCCCTCCGCGTCCCGGTACTCGCCGGCGATGAGCCGGGGCGTCACCACCAGCTTGCGGACCCGGCCCCCCTCCACGAGCTCCACGAACTTCGGCCAGGTGAGCCGCTCCGGCGAGGGGGTGAGGAACTGGGACAGGAGCAGGGCGGCGAGCACGGCGAGCAGCACCCAGCCGAAGGAGAATCGCGGCCCCTTCCGGCCCGCGGGAGGCGGAGTGCCCTTCCCCGATCCGCCCCCTTCGCCATCTCCGACCGGTTTGGATCTCATGGACGCTCGCTCTCTAACCAGCCACCGCCTCCGCCTGCGGAAGGGCATGGATTAGCACATCGGACATGGTGGAGACGAAAACGAACCGGAGCTTCGCCCGGCTCGCCGGGGGGATCTCCTCGAGGTCCTTCTCGTTCCGCGCCGGCAGGATCACCGTCTCGATGCCGGCCCGGAGCGCTCCGAGGACCTTCTCCCGGATACCGCCCACCGGCATGACCTTGCCGCGCAGCGTGATCTCTCCGGTCAGGGCGATCGTGGGCGGGACCGGCCGGCCGGTGAAGAGGGACGCGAGGGCGAGGGCGATCGCCGCCCCCGCCGACGGCCCGTCCTTGGGGATGGCCCCCGCCGGCACGTGGAGATGCACGTCGTGCTTCTCGAACTCCTCCGGCTCGATCCCGAGGGTCGCCGCGTTCGCCCGCACGAAGGACATGGCGGCCTGCGCCGATTCCTTCATCACGTCCCCGAGGGAGCCGGTGAGGGTGAGCCCCCGCTTCCCCGGCATCTTCGTCGCCTCGATGAAGAGGATCTCCCCTCCCACCGGAGTCCACACGAGCCCGGTGACGACACCGGGGACCGCGCCGCCCTCGGCCAGTTCGGACCAGTAGCGCGGCGGCCCGAGGTACCCGCGGAGATCCTCCACGTCGATCCGGAACGGTCCGGGATCGCCCTCGGCGACCCTTCGCGCGACCTTGCGGCAGAGGGAGCCGATCTCACGCTCGAGGTTCCGGACCCCCGCTTCCCGGGTGTACTCGTGGGCAAGCGCCGCGAGGGCTTCGTCGGTGATCGAGAGCCCCGCCGGTACGAGGCCGTGCGCCTCGAGCTGCTGCGGCATCAGGTGCCGCTTCGCGATTTCGGTCTTCTCCTCCAGGGTGTAGCCGGGCAGCGCGATGATCTCCATGCGGTCGCGCAGCGGCGGCGGGATCGTCTCCAGCACGTTGGCGGTGGCGATGAAGAGTACGCGGGACAGGTCGAGGTCCACCTCGAGGTAATGGTCGTTGAAGGTGTTGTTCTGCGCCGGGTCGAGGACCTCGAGGAGGGCACTCGACGGGTCGCCCCGGTAGTCCGCGCCCAGCTTGTCCACCTCGTCGAGCATGAAGATGGGATTGCGCGTCCCGGCCTTGGAGAGCGCCGCGACGATGCGGCCCGGCATCGCCCCCACGTAGGTCCGGCGGTGGCCGCGGATCTCCGCCTCGTCCCGCACGCCGCCGAGGGAGATCCGGACGAACTTGCGCCCCATGGCCCGCGCCACGGACCGCCCGAGGGAGGTCTTGCCGACGCCGGGCGGCCCCACGAGGCAGAGGATCGGCCCCTTCAGGTCCCGCTTCAGCTTCATCACCGCGAGAAATTCGAGGATCCGGTCCTTCACCTTCGAGAGCCCGTGGTGGTCCTCGTCGAGGATCCCCGCCGCCTGCGCCACGTCGAAGCGGTCCTCCGTCTCCACCGCCCACGGCACCGAGAGCATCTGGTCGAGGTAGGTGCGGGCCACGGTGTACTCCGCGGCGGACGGGTGCATCCGGGCCAGCCGGTCGAGCTCCTTCGTCGCGGCCCGCTCCGCTTCCGGCGGCATCTTCGCTTCCGCGATCCGGCGGCGCAGGGCCTCGGTCTCCTCCTTGCGGGCATCCTCCTCGCCGAGCTCCGTCTGGATCGCCCGCATCTGCTCCCGGAGGATGGCCTCGCGATTCCGCTGCCCCACCGACTCGGCGACCTTCTTCTGGATCTCCTGCTGGATCTCCGCAACCTTCGTCTCGCGGCCGAGGAGTTCCGTGACGACGGTGAGGCGCTGCTCCACGTCGAGGGCCTCGAGGACCCTCTGGCGGTCGGCCACCGGCACCGGGAGGTTGGCCGCGACGAAATCGGCCAGCCGGGCGGGGTCATCGAGTCCGTCCGCGGCGGATGCGAGTTCGTCCGGCAGGCTCGGGGAGGCCCCCACCAGCTCCCGGAAGAGGTCCCGCGCCGAATTCCGCAGGGCCTCCACGCGCAGGGAATCCGCGCCCCGCTCCTCGAGTGCCGAAACGCGCGCCCGGAGGTACGGATCCTCGGTGGTGAACTCCTCGAACCGGACACGGCGCAGTCCCTGGACGAGGAGCCTGAAGCTCCCGTCGGGCAGCTTCATGAGGCGGAGGATCCGGCAGGCCGTGCCCGTCCCGAAGAGGTCCCCGGGCCGGGGATCCTCGACCTTCTCGTCGCGCTGCGCGGCCACGGCGAAGAGGCGGGGGCCCACCGCGGCATCGTCCACCAGCGCGAGCGACTTGCCGCGACCGACCTGGATCGGCAGGACCATGTAGGGGTAGAGGAGCGCCCCGCGCAAGGCGAGAACGGGAAGCTCGGCGGGGATCTCCACCTGTTCGACCTCCGACAGCTCGGAGGGGTCCGGCAACGGGTTCGTCGGCAGCTCGTTGATCACAGGCGTATCTCCACGGCGACTCGACCGGCCGCCGGCTTCTCGGCCCGGGGAATGAGGAGCGAGAGGAACCCGTCCGTCAGCGTGGCGCGGATCCCCTCCCGGTCGTAGCGCATGCGGATCGTCACCACCTTGACGAAGCCGCCGTAAGCGATCTCCATCTGGTGGTAGCGGAGCTTCACGCCGGCGTCCGGGTCCTTCCGGCAGCCCCGCACGAAGAGCCGGTCGTCGAGGAGGACGATGGACAGGTCCTCGCTCCGCACCCCGGGGAGCTCCATCTTCACGATGACGCCGGTGGCCGTCTCGAAGACGTCCGTGGGCGGGGACCAGGCGCCGGTAGGTCCGAAGCCCTGTCCGGCATAGGGGCCGGCCATCCGCTCCACCAGCCGGGAGAGGCTCTCGTAATCCCCGCATCCGCTGCCCATGTCAGTCCTCCGACTCCGAAAGCCGACCGAGTTCGAGGAAGAGCTCCCGGGCCCGTGCCGAGAGCCGCTTCGGCACCCGGACCTTCACCCGGACATAGTGGTCCCCCGTGCGGCCGCGGTGGTCCCGGACACCGTGGCCGCGGAGGCGGAGCCGCGCGCCGGGCTGCACCCCCGGCGGGACCTTCACCTCCGCACGGCCCCGGAGCGTGGCGACGTCCTTCGTCGTCCCGAGGGCCGCCTCGGAGACCGAGAGGGAGAGGTCCGCCTCCACGTCGAGACCCGCGCGGCGGAAGGTCTCGTGGTCCCGGACGTGGACCGT
>JALOQY010000351.1 GCA_025459285.1 Planctomycetota bacterium
GCTCTGGCACATCCTCCGCTTCAACCTGAAGACCCGCCGCCGCAAGCCCCCCTGGCGTCCCGGAGGAGGGCGGGAAGAATGACCCAGGGTCATTCTTCCCGCCTTTTCATATGGTGAAGCTCGAGACGGAGACGATGAGCCTCGGGGTCGTCGAGCTGCGCGGGATCGCGATCCCGGCGGAGTACGAGCCCCTGCCCGACCCGACGGAGTTCGGCGACCTCGCTCCCGCCCGGCGCCTCTACCGCGCCATCGGCCAGGAGCCGACGCGGAACCGGCCCTCCTCGGAGTTGCTGATCCGGCGGATCCGGAAGGGCCTCGGTCTGCCGCGGATCAACGCTCTCGTGGACGCCATCAACCACTGCTCGGCGACCCTCGCGCTCCCCTTCGGCTGCTATGACCGGGATCGCATCCGCGGGGAGGTCGTCGTGCGGCTCGGCCGGGAGGGCGAGGCCTTCGAGGGCGTCGGCCACCGGATCGTGCACGTGGCCGACCGCTATGCCGCCTGCGACGACGAGGGCCCCTTCGGCAACCCGACGATGGACAGCATGCGGACCCGGATCACCCCGGATACGCGCAACGCCCTCGTCCTCGTCTACGCTCCCGCCGACCACGACCTCCGCCGCCTGCCGTGGGTCGCCGCGGTGCTCGGGGCGGTCGCGGGAGGAGAGGTCCGGAGCTTCCCGCTCCACTCGCGGGACGGCGATCTACCGCGCGTCTGAGCGGGCCAGAAAGTTCACATGTTTACAACGTCCCCGTAGAGCGCGGCGGTCTTCGCGGCGACGCTCGTCCAGCTGAACTCGGCCTCCACGCGTTTCCGGCCGGCCTCGCCCATGCGGCGGGCCATCGCGGGGTCGGCGAGGAGGCGGTTCAGTGCGGCGGCGAGGGCATCGGGAGCGGAGGGTGGCACGAGCAGACCCGTCTCCCCGTCCACCACCACTTCGAGGATCCCCCCCACTCCACTCGCCACCACCGGGCAACCGCAGCCCATGGCCTCGAGGTTGATGAGTCCGAACGGTTCGTAGACCGAGGGACAGCAGAAGACCCGCGCGTGGCTGTAGAGCTGGACGACGTCCTCCTGCTTCAGCATCTCGTAGATCCACCGGAGGTTCGGCTTTCCCGCCACGGCGGCCTTCATCCGGGCCTCGAGCTCCGGCGTGTCCGGGGAGGCGGCGCACAGGACGACCGTGACGCCCGGCGGCAGCTTCTCCGCCGCCGCGATCAGGTCGAAGATCCCCTTCTGGTCGGCGATCCGCCCCACGAAGAGAACATAGTCGCCCCGGATCCCCAGCCGGTCGAGACCATCGCGCCGCTCCGTCCGCCGGTACCTCTCCGGGTCGATCCCGTTGTGGATCACCACCACGCGCTCCGGGTCGGCGCGGTAATGGGCAAGGATGTCGTCCCGCATCCCCTTCGACACCGCGACCACCCGGTCCGCCGACTCCACCACCGTCCTCTCGATCCAGGACGAGAGCCGGTAGCCCGTCCCGAGCTGGTCCTCCTTCCAGGGCCGGAGGGGCTCCATGGAGTGGAGGGTCACCACCACCGGCACGCGGGCCAGCATCCCCACGAGGAACGCCCCCATGTCGGCGTACCAGGTGTGGGCGTGGACGACGTCGGCGTCGGTCTCGTCCCGCGCCATCGCGAGGTTGATGGAGAGGGCCTCGAGGGCCGGCGCGAAGAGCGGCCCGCCCTCCCCCCGCCGGAGTCGGTCCCAGGCCCCGTAGGTCCGCACCGGGATCCCCCCGTCCTCACGGTCGGCCTTCCCCCAGCACCGGACCTCCACGTCCATGATCTTCGCGAGCGCCCGGGAGAGCTGTCCGACAACCACTCCCGCTCCTCCGTAGATCTCCGGCGGGTACTCGCGACTGACTTGCAGAACCTTCACCGCTTGCCTTCCTTTCGCTGGGGTTCGATCTCTTCGAGGTAGGTGTAGCCCTTGAGGCCGCTCGAGTAGAACCGCATGAGGCGGTCCGACTCCTTCCGTTTGAGGAGCTTCCGGCGCACCGCCCGCTCCACCTCGCGCCGCATCTTCTGCCGGAGCTGGTCCGGGGAGAACTGCACGTAGGAGAGCACCTCGGCCACGGTGTCCCCGAGGACGAGGTCGCGGATCTGCGTCTTGCCGTCCTCGTCCACCGAGACGTGGACGGCGTGCGTGTCTCCGAACAGGTTGTGGAGGTCGCCGAGGATCTCCTGGTAGGCCCCGGCGAGGAACACGCCGAGGTAATAGGGCCTCCCGTTCAGCTCGTGCAGTTCGAGGGTCCGCTTCTCCTCCCGCGGATGGCTGAACTCGTTGATCTTGCCGTCGGAGTCACAGGTGACGTCCACGAGGATGCCGCGCCGGGTCGGCCGCTCGTCGAGCCGGTGCATCGGCACGATGGGGAAGAGCTGGTCGATGGCCCAGGAGTCGGGGAGCGACTGGAAGATCGAGAAGTTGCAGACGTAGGAGTCGGCGAGGAAGCCCGAGAGCCCCTCCAACTCCTCCGGGAAGTGGTGGAAGGCGTGGGACAGCTTCTCGACCTTCCGGCAAAGGGCCCAGAAGCACCGCTCGGCGATGGCCCGCTGGCGGAGGTTCATGTAGCCGAGGTTGAAGGCGGTCATCGCCTCCTCGTAGGCCTGCTGGGCGTCGTGGAAGTACTCGATGCAGTTCCGCCGGTTCATCTGCGCGAGCCGCTCGTGGAGGTCGAGGAGCGGCTGGGGGACCGACTCCGCGGGCGCGATCGGCTCGATCGTCTCCGGGGCCTCGAACTGGTCGAACCGGACCATGCCGAGGACGTCGAACACGAGGAGCGCGTGGTGCGCGACCATGGCGCGCCCCGACTCGGAGACGATCGTCGGGTGGTCGACGCCGGCCTCGTCGCAGATGCTCATGACCCGGTACACGATGTCGCTCGCGTACTCCTCCATCGTGTAGTTCATGCTGGACGGGAAGTTGGTCTGCGAGCCGTCGTAGTCGACGCCGAGGCCGCCGCCCACGTCGATCAGCTCGAGTCCCGCGCCCTCCTTCTTCAGGTCCACGTAGACGCGGGCCAGTTCGTTCACCGCGTTCTTCAGGTTCTGGATGTTGGTGATCTGGCTGCCGAGGTGGAAGTGGACGAGCTTCAGGCAGTCGGCCATCTCCTTCTTCTTCAGGTAGTCGAGGGCGTTCAGCACCTCCGGCACGAAGAGCCCGAACTTGCTCCGGAGCCCCCCGGAGAGCTCCCACCTCCCGGAGCCACGCGCGGAGAGCTTCACGCGGACGCCGAGGGTCGGCCGCACCTTGTGCGCCTTCGCCTGCTTGACGATCAGCTCGAGCTCCCCGTACTTCTCCACCACCGGGATGATGCGCCGCCCGAGCTTCTGGGCGAGGATCACCATCTCGATGTACTCCTCGTCCTTGAACCCGTTGCAGATGATCGGCATGTCGTAGTCGGAGGTCATCGCGAGGACCGCGAGGAGTTCCGGCTTGCTGCCCGCCTCGAGGCCGAAGCCGAGCGGCGCCCCGAACTCGCAGACCTCCTCGACCACCTGCCGCTGCTGGTTCACCTTCACCGGGTAGACCGCGAAGTAGCCGCCCCGGTAGTGGTTCTCGTCAATGGCCTTGCGGAATGCGCCGGCCAGTTCCTTCATCCGGTGCTCGAGGATGTTGGTGAACCGGAAGAGAATCGGCGGGTAGACGTCATGCTGCTCCTCGAGCTCCGCGACGAGCTCCATGACGTCGATGGCGGGCTTCTCGCTCCGGTGCGGGAGCACGGTGATGTGCCCCTTCCGGTTCACGCCGAAGTAGCCCTTGCCCCAGTAGGGGATTCCGTACGTCTCGAGTGCGTCCTGGATGGACCATCGCCGCGTGGGATCCTGCATGAGTTCGTCCTCCGGCGCGGGATGTTCGCACCCCCCCGCGTGCCACGAGCATGATTTTCGCCAGCCGGACGTGCACAATCTCCCCATGAGATCGGCCACGCTCGCCCTCTTCCTCGTCCTCCTTCCGCCGGCGATCGGGGCGGATGCCGACCCGGCGGCGGAGGACCTGACGCTCACGCTCCGCGCCGGACAGTACGCCGCGTTCCGGTTCGACCCCGCGCGGCTCTGCTACGTGGCGGCGAAGCTCCCACCGCCGCTGCCGCCCCTGCCCGAAGCGGCGGCGCGCGCCGTGGCGCGGGTCCCCGACTGGCTGCGCGCCGCCACGGAGGAGCAGCTCCGGCGCCTCCTCCTCGTTCCGGCAAAGGGCCCCGTCGGCCCGGCGGAGCGGGACGCGGACGGCGACGGCCTCCCCGATCGCGTGCGCGCGCGGGAGGACGGCACGCTCGTCATGAAGCGCAACCGCGGCCTTCCCGGGGCGCCGCGCTTCATCGACTTCCGGCCCGAGGTCCGCCGGGCGTTCGCGCAGAACTTCGGGCTCGCCTCGTGGCCGACCGCGAGCGGCGGCGCGGTCCTCGTCGGCAACCTCGACGGGGCGACGTTCCGCGCCGCCCCTTACGGCGCCGTGGAGAAGCTCGACGCCGCCTTGCCGCCCGCCGAGCGCGGCGAGACCCCGGTCCGCGCCGAGGCCGACCTCGACGGCGACGGCGACCCGGACCGGATCGAGGGGACGCTCGACGGCGAGCTGAAGCTCTACCTCGGACCGGACTTCACGGAGGTCCCGGACGCCTTCTCCGGTCTCGATGTGGGCGAGGCCGCCGCGCCGGCGATCCTCGGGACACCCGACGGCCTCATGCTCGTCGTGGGCCGGCTGGAGGGCGACCTGCTCCTCTTCACGATCCGGTGCGAGGACGGCCGGATCCGCCTCGTGGAGCGCGATTCCTGGGACTTCACGCCGAGCCCGGAGGCGAAGGACCTCGCGGCGTTCCTCGAACGGTACGGCTTCCCCGAGGAGGAGGAGGTCCTCGAGGCCGG
>JALOQY010000352.1 GCA_025459285.1 Planctomycetota bacterium
CGCCGGTCTCGGTGGGCATGCCGCCGCTGAACCGGCAGAGGAGGATCCCCCGGTCGATGGTGCGGACGATGTCGTCGAGGGGCGTCTCCCCCGCATCGACCACCCAGCAATCGCCGGAGTTCGGCGCCTTCGGCCGGCCGGTCTTCCGGGAGCCATATAGGCTCAGGGAGTAGCCCTCGAGCACGCCCTTGTCGATGTAGGCCGAGTCCTCGGCCGCGAAGCCGTCTGGGGTGTAGAAGCATTCGGCCTCGACCGAGCGGGGTGCCGAGCGGAGCGTGAAGAGCGGCGAGGCGACCGGCTGGTTGAGGCTCTCCCGAAACGGCGAACTCCCCTTGATGAGGCTCGAGTCGGAGAGGTACACCCAGTCGAGCAGGGAGACGAAGTCCCCGAGGCAGTCGGGCGTGATCAGGACCTGCCCCGTGAAGCTCCCGCCCACCGCGCCGACGTCGAGCTGTTCGCCGGACTGGCGCATGAGGGTGGCCACGCTCCCCCAGTCGAAAAGAGGCCGGTCGAGACCCCGGCTCGCGCCGCCGGAGTAGTTGAAGGAGGACGTCTTCGTCCCCTCCTTCGCGGTGAACATGGCCGTGAACCGGTAGAGGCCCGTGCGATCGCGCAGATCGACGCCGTTGGTGTTGGCGTAGCGCCACGTGCCGCCGGTGAAGTCGAGGATGCACTGCTCGAGCTTCACGGTGGGGTGCGTCGAGGCCGACCACGCGAGGAACTGAAGGAGGCGGTCGTACATGGCGGAGAGGTCGGGCTCGCGGTCGCCGTACTCGAGGGTCATGGGGGGCGAGGCGGGGGCGATCTCGTTGGCCGGGTCGGGGGGCGAGGAGCGGGCCAGGTCGACGGCCTCGAGGGCCGCCGCGGCGACGGAATCGCCGTCGAGCCGGTTGGTGCCGATCGAGCCCTTGCGGTTCTGCACGAGGGCGGTCAGGCCGAGGCGGCAGGACTCCGTCGTGCGCAGGAGGCTCATCCGGCCGGCGTCCACGTTCAGCTCGCTCTTCGACGACAACGACAGGGTGCCGGAGGCCTTGTCGGCGCCGGCGCGGCGCATGGTCTCGAGGGCGGCGGAAAGGAGGTGGTCGTGGTCCATGTCAGCGCCCTCCGATCCGGATCCGGCACTTGATCGCGGGGCCGCCCATGCCCACCGGCATCGGCTGCTTCTTCCCGCACATCCCCGCGCTCTCCCATCTCATGTCGTCGGAGACCATGGTAACGGTCTTCAGCATGTCGAAGGCGACGCCCGAGACGGTGGTGTCGAAGATCGCCCGGCCGAGCTTCCCGCCTCGGATCTCGCACCCCTGCGTGATCCCGAACATGAACTCGCTCGTGGAGTCGGCCTGGCCGTTGCTCGGACGCGCGAGGTAGTAGCCGTGGTCGATGGAGGCGATCATCCCGTCGAGTCGGCTCGCGCCGGGAAGGATCGCGGTGTTGCGCATGCGGACGAGCGGTTCGTCGGAGAAGGACCAGGCGCGCGCGTTGCCCGTGGGCTCGGCGCCGAAGTGCCTCGCCGTCTCCTTGTTGTGCATGAAGGAGCGGAGGACGCCCCGATCGATCAGGACCGCGTCCCGCGCCGGAGTGCCTTCGTCGTCGACCCACACCGGCTGCGGGCACGTGACGCCCCGGTACGTGTGGGCGAAGTCGACGATGCTCACGAGCTCGCTCGCGACGACCTGGTCCATCCGGTCTCCGGCCACGGAGCCGCCGAGCACGAGGTCGGCCTCGACGGTGTGGCCGATGGCCTCGTGGGCGAGGATGCCGGCGAGGTCGGGCCCGAGCACCACGTCATGGACCCCGGAGTCGGCATAGACGCCCTCGGCCTTACGGGCGAGCTTCGCGCAGGCCTCGTCGAGCATCGGGTGGAGGGCCGCCGGGTCGTCGAAGTGGTCCTCGAAGCAGCCTCCGCCGCCGAAGACGTCCGAGACCTCCACGCGATCCTGGCCGCGGCCCTTCATGGAGACCCGGGCGGCGAGGACGGCGCGTGGCACGAGGGAGGAGGAGACGGAGCCCTCGGACGTGAGGAGGTGCTTCTCCACCTCGAGCAGGCCGATGAAGATCATGCGCGAGAGCAGGTGCGGGTGCTTCTCGACGAGCCACGCGTCGAGCGCGCGGGCGAAGTCGATGGTGCCCTTCTGCGAGAGGCGCGGCTTCGTCGAGGAGAGGTCGTGGACGGCCGAGGCGCTGGTCGGCGGCAGCTTCAGGGGACCGCGGCCCGCCCGGGAGGCGAGGAACCGCGCGTTCGCCGCGGCCGTCCCGACGACCCGGGCGATCGCGCCATCGTCGATGAGGGGGGTCGAGGCGAAGCCGAAGACACCGCTGTGATGGGCGCGTGCCGAGGCGCCGGCGGTCTGCTCCCGCTGGTTCCCGACCACGTCCCCGTTCAGCACCGTGATGGCGAGCGAGCGGTTCTCGTGCACGCGGAGTTCGCTGTAGTCCGGCAGCAGTCCCGCGTGCCGTTCGATGTCGTGGTAGATCATGGTCCCTCCGGTCGTCTCCGCCCATGATCGCAGATCGTCCCCTACCCGCCACGGAAGGCGGGCGGGCCGGGTAGCCTGTCGGGGTAAGGGGTCGCGCCGCAGAGATCGTCCTCGGCCCCGACCGGCTGCTAGCGGCCCAGCGGGGACCAGGGGTAGACGCGGCGCAGGCGCTCCAGGAGGGCGTCGGCTTCGGCGGTCCGGCCGGCGTCCCGGGCGAGGCCGGCGAGGAGGAAGAGAGCCTCGTCGGCGTACTCCGACTCGGGGTTGCCGGCGAGCAGCGCCGTGAGTTCGCGAACGGCCAGCGCCGGCTCATCGCGGCCGGCGAGCAGCTTCGCCTTCGCGATGCGGTGGAACCCGAGGTATCGGTCCATCGGGTCGTGCCATTCCCAGTCCCGGAGGTCCTCCGCGGCGCGCGACCACTCCTTCGTGCCCAGATGGGTGAGCGCGGCGCGCGCCGCCCCGGCCTTGCGGAGGATGCGGCCGGCGTCCTCGGCCCCACCCGCGAGGTCGAGCGCCCGGCCGTAGCTCTGGCGGGCCGCCTTCCCGTCCCCGGCGATCATGAGGGCGTCCCCGAGGCGGAGCCACATCCGGCGCGCGAGGTCGTCGTTCCGGCCGGAGAGCGGGTCGCGCGCGGTCAGGAGGAGCTTCCGGGCCGCGTCGGGGTCGCCGCCAAGTTCGAGGAGCGCCTCCGCGAGCGCCACCTCCGCGGCGAGCCGCCGGCCGGCATCCACGCCCTCCGCGGCGCGGCGGAAGGCGAAGGTCGCACCCTCGAGGTCGCGCGTCAGGTCCCGGCAGAGGTCGCCGAGGCGCATCGCGGTCGCGTGCATCGCCGGCCCCGGAGGGGCGGCGCGGCGTTCCACCGCCCGGCGCAGGAGAGCCACGCGCTCGGTCGTCCGGCCGGCCTGTTCGAGGAGGAAGTCGGCGCGGGAGAGCGCCTCCGGGGAGAGCGCCTCGCCGGGGTATCGGGCCACGAGCCGCGCGAACCGTTCGAGGACCGCGGGATCCTCGCGGTCGAAGCGGGTCCACTCGCCGCTGGCGCGCACCGTGTGCGTCACGGTGTCCCGGGCGCCGCCGGCGGTCACCGAGAGGCTCGCCTCGCAGGTGGTGCCGAGCAGATAGACGTGGGTGGCGATCGGTCCGTCGCCGCGCGTGCCGTCGCCGAACTCCCACCGGTACTCCGCGCCGGGACCGGCGGGGAAGGCCTTGAAGGTCATCGCGGTGTAGACGCGGTCCTCGAGGCCCCACTTGCCGCCCGCGCGGACCGTGAAGTCCGCGGCGAGGGGGGAGTCGCGCGCCTCGGTCGCGACGGTCTCGGTGTCACGCGGTCCGGGGAACGCCGCCGGGGGGATCGGCGCCGGTTTCGCGGCGCCGGGGGGCTGCCAGTACGCGGCCATCACCTGGCCGCCGGCGCGCTCCACGTGGACGTAGCGGAAGGCGTGGAGCCCGGCCTTCAACTCGATCGTCCCCTTGAACGTGGCCCACGCGCCCTTGCCGGCGTCGTGCCAGCCCGGCCACTCCGCCACGAGACGGCCGGCCACGAAGAGGAAGCTGGCCTCGTCGGAGGCGGTGAAGAAGGTGTAGGTGCCGTCGGCGGGCGCGAGGAGGAAGCCGCGGTAGTCGGAGACGTAGTCGTCGGAAGGGCCGAAGGGGTTCTCCGCGTCGAAGACCTGCGGCCAGAAGGAGCCGCCGTGGACCTTGACGGAGCGGGCGAGGATCCGTTCCATGGCCGGCCAGTCGGCGGGCTCGCCGGGGGCGCGCTCCCGCGTCTCGAGGACGAGGCCGCGGTCGGGCGCGAAGGGCTTCGGGGGTTCCGCGGCGGAGGGATTGCCGTAGTAGACGTGCCACTCCGTCGCCTCCTCCACGGGAAAGGCCACCGAGAGGAGGTCGCCGGGACCCCGGCCCGCGATCGCGCGCGGGACGTCGCGGCCCGCGCCGTCCACCACTCGGACGTCCGCGCCGTCCGGCCGCCCGAGCCCGCCCGTGGCGATCCGCGCGTGGGCGAGGGGCGAGTCGGGGAAGGCCTGCCGTTCGGAGAGCACGATCCGCTGCCGGCGTGGCCAGTCGCGGTGGAACCAGCCCTTCGGGGCGGCGGGCGCCGGGGCCGGCGCCCCGAGGAGGACGAGGATCAGGACGGCGCCGGCGCGCCTCACCGGTCCTCCCCCCCGGCCGCCGGCGAGACCGCCACGTCGTCCACGAGGGCGTGGCCCCGTTCGCCGATCACGCCGAAGCGGAGGCGGAGGTGGGTGACCTGGGGCGCCTTCTGTGCGGGGTGGACGGTGAACCCGAGGTCGGTCCAGTCGTCCGACTCCGCGGGGACCGTGACCGTCTTCCTGGAGAGGGCGGTCCATTCGCCCTCGAAACGGAGAACGCCCTCCGCGGTC
>JALOQY010000353.1 GCA_025459285.1 Planctomycetota bacterium
CTACCCGTCACATGGCGAATTCGATGCCACACGGATGCCACGTTTCCCGGGGCGGTAAGAGATTGCCCGAAAACAGGTTATGTGGACTCCGAAATGCACCGGCCGCCAGGGGGACGGACCTTTCCCCAGACTTGGGGGAATTTTACGATGTCGGAAGGAACAGGCGGACGGTCGTGCCCCGCCCGGCCGCGGAATCGACGACGAGGCGGCCACCGTGGGCCTCGAGGATGCGGCGGGCAATGGGGAGGCCTAGACCGGTGCCCCGGGAGCGGGTCGTGAAGAAGGGCTTCAACACCTGGCGCAGCACCTCGGGGGACATGCCCGCGCCGTGATCCTCGACCTCGGCAATGACTTCCTGGCCCTGGCGGCGGCTGCGCACGTGGATCCGGCGGTCGGCGGGGGGAGACGGTCGACCGGGAGCCGGCTCCGTGGCCTGCGCGGCGTTCAGGAGGAGGTTCAGGAACACCTGGATGAACTGCTGCGGGTCGACCGGAACCGGGCCGGTGTCGGGGGAGAACTCGGCGAGGATCTCCACCCCCGCGAAGACCTCGGTGCCGCGAAGCTGTGACAGGGCCGAGTCGAGGACCAGCGACAGGTCGGTGGGCGTTTTCGAGGGGCGGTAGCGCCGGGTGAGGGTGAGGAGGGAGACGACCGTTCGATCCAGCCTTTGGATGTGCTCGAGGACCTCGCAGAAGACCTCCGACCGGGGGTCGTCCGGGGGCGTCCGGTCGGCGAGGACCTGGATGGCTCCGGAGATACCCGCGAGGGGGTTCTTGATCTCGTGGGCGACGTGGGCGGCCAGTTCACCGACCTCGGCCAGACGCTCGGCCTGGATGAGTTGCTCGACCAACCGCTTGCGCTCGGTGATGTCCCGCAGGATCGCGGAGGCGCCGATGTAGCGTCCCTGGGCGTCGTAGATGGAGGTCCGGGTCAGACTGACGTGGAGTTCGGTGCCGTCCCGGGCGAGCCGGCGGGTCTCGTAGTTGCGGAGGGACCCCTGCTCCCGGGCCACCGTGCGGATCTTCTCGAGCTCGCCCCGCTCGACGAGGTCGGGGGGGACGAGGAACCGGAAGTGCCGGCCGATGACCTCCCGGGAGGAGTAGCCGAGGAGCTCCTCCGCTCCGCGGTTCCACGTCTGGATGACCTCGTCCGCGTCGACGCTGATGATGGCATCGGCGGAGTCCCGGAGGACCCGGGCGAGGAATGTGGAGGAGGTGAAGACGCCCTCCCAGAGGCGGGTGATCGCCGGCCGCATCCGGTCGGAGATGGGGCGACCGCGGCGAAGGGCTTCGACCTTCCGGGCGAGGCCCGGGAAGCCCTCGGCGGGCAGCACCTCGAAGCGGCACAGCGGATCGCCTCTCGCGCGGCACTCGCGCTCTACGCAGAGGAGGTCACGCCCGACGGCCTCGCTGGCGAAACCCGAGGCGAATCCGGTGAGGACCCAGCAGGCGGTCCATTCGACGGGGCCGAAGAGGCGGAGGTTCTGGTCCGCCTCGAAGGAATCCTCCCAGCGGCCGCGGAGCGAGCGGAATTCCGACTCGAAGTCGAGAGCATCCACCGCCACGCGTGCCATGCCGGCGAGCGTGTGGAAGACCGGGCCGGCCATCAGCACTTCGCGAGGGGACGAGCCGGGGTTCCGGGCGCGGACGGCCCGGGCCGCCATGGCCCCGTCGGTGAAGGCGAAGCGGAAGAGGACCTCATGGGTCATGATGGGACCGAGGACCTCGTGGAGTTCCCGCCGCAGTTGTCCGAGTGCGGTGGCGGAGAGGAGGAGCAGGCGCTCCCCCGCCAGCTCGATGCGCCCGGGCGCCGGGGAGATCGCGACGGCGGGGGCGGGATCCGCGGCGCCGCGCCGGCGCGGCGACTTGCGGGGCGGGGTGGCGGGGGTCCGTTTCGGAGTTCGAGGCGTCATCGACCCCCGATCATACCAGCCGCAGACCCCCTGGCAGCCCGTCGCCGTGAGCCTCCGCGCTGGGGGATGCTGCCAGGCGACGGGCTGCTGGGGGAATCCCTGCGCCGGTTCGCAGGGGAGGGCGCTATTCTTCAGGCGGCGGTCCGAGGACTGATGCGCACAGGCAAGATCCTCATCATCGAGGACGAGAAACTCATTCGCTGGTCGCTCACCGAGCGCCTGCGGCAGGAAGGCTATTCCACCGCCGAAGCCGAGAGCGCGGCCAGCGCGCGGTCGACCCTGCGGGAAGCCCCGTTCGACCTCGCCATCCTCGACTACCGACTGCCCGATACCGATGGGCTCTCGCTCCTCAAGGAACTCCGCGAGGGGCACCCCGAGATGCCGGTCATCCTCATCACCGCCTACTCCTCCGTGGAGGGGGCGGTACGGGCGATGAAACTCGGAGCCTTCGATTACATCCACAAGCCCTTCGATATCGACGAACTGGTCCTCGCGGTGGAAAAGGCGCTGGAGAACACGCGACTCAGGCGCGAGGTCCGATGGCTGAAGGAGAGTCAGGCGCGGCAGTTCGGCGACACGAGGATCATCGGCCAGAGCCCGCGCATGCGCGAGGTGTTCCACATCGTCGAGCGCGTCGCGGCCACGGACGCCACGACCGTGCTTCTGCGCGGCGAGTCGGGCACCGGCAAGGGGCTTGTCGCCCGGGCCATCCATCAGGGCTCCAAGCGGCGGGACCGACCCTTCATGACCGTGAGCTGCACCGCGCTGCAGGAGACCTTGCTCGAGTCCGAACTCATGGGCCACGAGAAGGGCGCCTTCACGGACGCGAAGGACCAGAAGAAGGGGCTGTTCGAACTGGCCGACGGGGGGACGATCTTCCTCGACGAGATCGGCGATATCCCGCCGGCGATGCAGGCCAAGCTCCTGCACGTCCTGGAGGACAAGACATTCAAGCGGGTGGGAGGCGTCCGGGACATCGCGGTGGACGTGCGGGTCGTCGCCGCCACGAACAAGGACCTCGAGCGGGCGGTCCGGCAGGGAGGGTTCCGGGAGGACCTCTACTACCGGCTGAAGATCATCCCGATCGAACTGCCTCCGCTCCGGGACCGTGACGGCGACATCCCCCTGCTGGCGCAGGTCTTCATCGATCACTTCAACCGGGAGTTCGGGAAGAGCGTGCCGGGCATTTCGGAACGGGCTCTCGTCCTTCTCTCGGAGTATCACTGGCCGGGGAACATCCGGGAGTTGCGCAACATCGTGGAGCGGGCGATCCTCCTCGGGCAGGGCGAGAAGCTCGACCTGGGCGATCTTCCGGCGGAGATCCGTGACCGGGGACCGGTCGGAGAGTCGACCGCCGAGGGAGTGTTCGCGCTTCCCCCCGGCGGGGTCGTCCTGGAGGACCTGGAACGAGACCTCGTGCGGCAGGCTCTTCGGCGCTCGGGTGGGAACCAGAGCCGGGCGGCCCGACTCCTCGGACTGAACCGGGACCAAATTCGCTATCGGATCGAGAAGTTCGACCTGCGGGCCGCGCCGCCGCCGGCGGAAGTCTGACGGCGGGGCGCGCCGCCCGCGGAAAGCGGCGGGCCACAAGGCCTCCCCGGCACCCCGGCGGGGCCCGGCCGCGCCGGGACGGAGGGCAGGCATGGGCCATCGCATCAAGCTGAAGAAGATCCTCGTTCCCACCGACTTCTCGGAGCACGCCGGTCAGGCGTTCCTCCACGCGGCGGCTATCGCGCGATGGACGGGGGCGGAGCTTCTCGTGCTCCATGTGGTGGAGAAGTTCATGGACCACTCCCTGGTTTACAGCGACGTGTGGCCGTTCCAGAAGCCGGTACCCCAGTATTACCGGGACCTGGAGGAGAGGACCGCCGATCGACTGCAGCGCGAGGTCCTCTCGAGCGTGGGTGCGGACGTGACGTTCCGGGTCGTCGTGAGCACGGGTACCCCGGCGCCGGAGATCGTGGCGGTCGCGCAGCGGGAGGAGGTGGACCTCATCGTCATCGCCACGCACGGGCGGGGGGGCATCGCCCAGGCTCTCCTCGGCTCGACGACGGAGAGGGTGCTCAGACGGGCGCCCTGCCCCGTGCTCGTGATCCGGAGCGGCGCCCCGGGCTTCGTCGAACCGGTGGACGGCTGAGTTGGCGGATGGGCGCGACGGACGTCCGTCCGACCGCGCTTGTCACGAGGGGCTGTCGCGCGTAGTCTTTCCCCCATGACGAAGCTCACTCTCGGGCGGATCCTCGTCCCGACGGACTTCAGCCCGCCCTCGCGGAAAGCCCTGGGCTACGCGGCGGAACTGGCCCGCGTCTTCGGGGGCGTGCTGATCCTCCTGCACGTGATCGACAGGCGGGTCGTGGAGAACATCTACCACATCCACGCGCTGCCCCCCGAGGCGGCGCGTGCGGAGATGCGCCGGGCCGCGGAGGCGAAGCTCTCGGAACTGCTGGCATCGGAGAGCCTCGTGGGCGTCTCGGTCACGACACGCCTCGTGGAGGGCATCCCCTCCGTGGAGATCCGGCGGGAGGCCGGCGAGGGGAAGGCGGACCTCGTCGTCATCGGGTCGCACGGGGCGACGGGTCTTTCGCAGCTCCTCTACGGCAGCACGGCCGAAGGCGTCGTGAGGGGATCACCGTGCCCGGTCCTGACGGTGAACCCGTGAACGACAAGATGTCGTGCGACACCGGGCGAGCCGTGGATGGAGTGCGCCGTTTCCGATCGGGAGAGGGCAGGGCGGTATGACGGAACGGAACGCGAACGAGGAGCACGGGAAGACCCTTTCGGAGATCCTCGCTCCCCTTTCGAACGATCTGGCCGCGGTGGGCGCGGTGATCGACGAGGTACTGAAGCCACCGGTGAGCCGCCTCCGCTCCCTGGTGGCCCACGTGAGCCGATTCCGGGGGAAGATGCTCCGGCCGGTCCTGACGCTCCTCGGGGGACGGTGTTTC
>JALOQY010000354.1 GCA_025459285.1 Planctomycetota bacterium
TCGGGCAGATGGAGAAGCCCCGCTACGACTGGATCCGCGGCCTCGCCCCGACGATCTCCATCGAGCAGAAGGCGGCGTCGAAGAACCCCCGCTCCACCGTCGGCACGATCACCGAGATCCACGACTACCTGCGGCTCCTCTGGGCCCGCACGGGAGAGCAGCGCTGCCACCGGTGCGGGGGGCCGGTGGAAGCCGGCACCCCGGACACCATCGTCCGGGACATCCTCCGGTCGCCGGAGGGCCGCCGGTTCCTCCTGCTCGCCCCCCTGATCGTCAACCGCAAGGGCGAGCATCGCGAGGTCTTCGAGGCCGCGAAGGCCCAGGGCTTCGTCCGCGTGCGCGTGGACGGGGTGGTCCGGGAACTCACCGAGCCGATCGCCCTGAAGAAGAACTTCAAGCACTTCATCGACGTGGTGGTGGACCGGCTCGTGGTGCGCGAGGACGCCCGCTCACGGATCCAGGACTCCGTCGAGGCCGCGCTCCACGTCGGCCAGGGCCGGGCCAGCGTCGCCTGGCTCGACGGCGGCGAGCAGAACTTCAGCGACCGGCGGGTCTGCAACCCCTGCGGCCTCGCCTTCCCGGAACTGGAGCCCCAGCTCTTCTCCTTCAACAGCCCGCTCGGGATGTGCGAGGAGTGCAACGGCCTCGGCACCCGCCTGGAGATCGATCCGAAGAAGGTCATCCCCGATCCGACGCTCTCCATCCGCGAGGGGGCCATCGTGCCGTGGCGCGGCCGCCTCGACGCGGAGAAGACGAGCTGGGCGTCCCGGTTCACCAAGGCCCTCGTGAAGCAGTTCGCCATCGACCCCGACCGGCCGTTCGGAAAGCTCCCGAAGAAGATCCGGGATCTCATCTTTAACGGCACCGGCGAGGACCAGGTGGAGGTCCCCTTCGCCGGGGAGAAGCTGAACGGGACCTACCGCTCGGCCTACGAAGGGCTGCTCCCGGGGATGATGCGCCGGTACCGCGAATCGACGAGTTCCAGCGCCCGCGCCTGGTACCAGCAGTTCCTCACGAACCGCCCCTGCCCCGACTGCGGGGGGCGCCGGCTCAAGCCCGACGCGCTCGCCGTCCTCGTGGGCGGGAAAGGCATCGCCGAGGTCTCCTCGATGAGCGTGGAGGCCGCCGACGACTTCTTCTCCGGGCTCGTCCTCACGGGGGCGAAGCTCATGATCGGCGAGGAGATCCTGAAGGAGATCCGGGGCCGCCTGCGCTTCCTGCTGAACGTCGGCCTCGGCTACCTCTCCCTCGACCGCTCCGGCCCCACCCTCTCCGGCGGCGAGGCCCAGCGGATCCGCCTCGCCTCCCAGGTGGGGAGCGAGCTGACGGGCGTGCTCTACGTCCTCGACGAACCCTCCATCGGCCTGCATCAGCGGGACAATCTGCGCCTCCTGTCCACCCTCGAACACCTGCGCGACATCGGCAACACGCTCATCGTCGTGGAGCACGACGCCGAGACGATCGCCCGCGCCGACCACGTGGTGGAGTTCGGGCCGGGGGCCGGGGTGAAGGGCGGCTCGGTCGTCTTCTCCGGCCCGGCGAAGGAGCTGCCGGCGGCGGACACCCTCACCGGCCGCTACCTCGCGGGGAGCCTCCGGATCGAGGTCCCGGAGCGGCGCCGCCCCGGGAACGGCCACGTCCTGCGGATCGCCGGCGCGCGGGCCAACAACCTGAAGGACGTGACCGCGGAGTTCCCCCTCGGCCTCCTCACGTGCGTCACCGGCGTCTCCGGGGCCGGCAAGTCCTCGCTCATCGAGCAGACGCTCTATCCGGCGCTGGCCCGCGAACTCCACGGCTCGCAGGAGGAGGTCGGCGCCCACGACCGGATCGACGGCCTCGCCCTCGTGGACAAGGTCATCGACATCGACCAGTCCCCCATCGGCCGCACGCCGCGCAGCAACCCCGCCACCTACACGAAGGTCTTCGACGAGATCCGCCGGGTCTTCGCCGACCTCCCGGAGTCGCGGGCACGCGGCTACCTGCCGGGGCGGTTCTCCTTCAACGTGAAGGGCGGCCGCTGCGAAGCCTGCCAGGGAGGCGGGCAGATCCTCGTGGAGATGCACTTCCTCCCCGACGTCTACGTGCCGTGCGAGGTCTGCCGCGGCCGGCGCTTCAACGAGAACACGCTGACCGTCTTCTACCGCGGCAAGTCGATCCGCGACGTCCTCGACATGTCGGTGGCCGAGGTGCGGGAGCTGTTCCAGCACCACCCGCGGATCGCGGCCGTCCTCGACACGCTCATCGACGTGGGGCTCGAGTACATCGCGCTCGGCCAGAGCGCGACCACCTTCTCCGGCGGCGAGGCCCAGCGGATCAAGCTCTCCCGGGAGCTGGCGCGGCGCGACACCGGCCGGACCCTCTACATCCTGGACGAGCCGACGACGGGCCTCCACTTCGAGGACATCCGCAAGCTCCTCGCCGTCCTGAACCGCCTCGTGGACCGGGGGAACACCGTGGTGGTCATCGAGCACAACCTCGACGTGGTGAAGACCGCGGACCACGTGATCGACCTCGGGCCGGAGGGCGGCGACGCCGGCGGGCGGATCGTCGCCACCGGGACGCCGGAAGAGGTCGCGGCGAACGAGGCCTCCCCCACCGGGCTCTGCCTGCGGAAGGTGCTCGGCCGTGCTTGACGGACCGACCCGCAAACGGGCCGCCTCGGGCTTCGCCCTCGGCCTCATGGCGGTGGGGACGGCGATCTACGTGGGTTTCCGGTTCACGCTCGGCGACGGGCTCGCCATGGCGGGAATCGTCTGGATCGGGGCGGGGATCTTCCTGACCCTTCTCGGTCTCTGGTACGCCCTGACCGCGCCGCCGCCGCGCCTCCGCCCGCTCCTCCTGCTCCTCGCGAACTTCCCGCTTTCGGCCCTGTATGCCGTCTCGGTGGTGGACGTCGTCTCGCGATACGAGGTGCGCGTCACGAACGCCACCGACCAGACTCTCCGGGCCATCGCGTTCGAGGCGCCGGGCCTCCGGGTGGAGCTCCCGGACCTGCCGCCGGGCGGGACTCTCCGGCGGGCCCTCCGGCCACGCGGGGACGGGAGCCTCGTCCTTCGCTTCTCGGCCGCGGACCGCCCGCACGAGGTGGAGGTCGTCGGCTACGTCACGCCCAACGGTGGGGAATGGGCGGCGGTGACCGTCGGCCCCGGCCCGGCCATCACGGTCCGCCGCGACCGCCCCGCCTTCGAGTGGCCGCTCTGGCCTTGAGGCGGGCTTCGGCTCCGGCCGGAAGCTAGCAGCCCGGCGTCGAAGACCGCTGGCAGCCTTCGGGGCGGGTTCGCGCCGGTCAGTTCCGGGACATCACCACGAGGCGACTGACCCGGTCGAAGCCGTCGAAGGTGACCTGGAGGCCGGGGTAGCGCCACGCGGGGGCGTCCGCCGCCGCACCTGGCGGGGCACCCAGCAGGTCGAGGACCCGACCGCGCGTGTCGCCGTGGGCGATACCCTCCGCGGTCTTTCCGGCGAACCCGGACCGGGTGATGATCGTGTTCAGGATCCCGTCCGGCCGCAGGTTCACCGTGAGGGACTTCGCGAAGGAGAGGACCCGGTGGCCCTTCCCGGCAGGCGCGTCCTCCCACGGCGCCCCGAGGGCGGCCACCAGTCCCTCGGCCGTGGTCTCCCCCACCGTCACGCCCGGGAGACCCCGCCCGGCCGTCAGGACGACCTCCGCGGAGGCCGGGTCCGGACGAGGTGCCGCGGCGGCGGGGTCGGGCATCCGCTCCGGCGCGTCGAAGCCGAGCGCATCGCTCCGGACCCGCCACGTTCCATCCGCCGCGAAGGCCACGGTGAGCGCCCACTTCCGCGAGGAGGAGAACTTCACCGTCTCGAAGAGGCCGGCCTCCTCCCCGTAAGGCTCGAGGCACTGGAACAGCGTGTTCGCGGCGAAGGGCCACTCGCGCCCCTCGCACTTCCCCGGGACCTCCCCGAAGCCGACCTCGTACTCCTTGACGATCTCCCGGCGCGCGGCGTCCCGGAGCGAGAAGCTCCCGTAGTGCTCGTCCTCGGCCTTGAGCGTGCCGGCCAGGGTCTTGAAGACCTCCACCTGGAAGGTGACCGTCTCCTCCGGCGGCCCCTCCGGCGCAGTCCAGGACCGCTCCGTCTTGCGGATCCGCTGGAGCACGTAGGGCCGGTCGGCGAAGGCGTTCTCCGTGACCTTGTAGAACAGGTAGAAGAGCCGGCCGTCGGCGAAGCGGCAGGCGAGCAGCGGGTTCTCCGGCTTCCCGAGGTCGAGGCCGACCTTCGCCGCGAGCTTCCCCACCTTCGTCTCGCCGACCGTTCCGAGGTCGCGGTCGCCCGAGGGACCCCGGAGGCCGTCGTGGAGGTGGGCGAGCCGCAGGTCGAAGGGCGGCGGGACGCCCTCCTCCGCCACGACGGGCGGGGCGAGGACGGCGAGGAGGAGGAACAGGGGGCGGGCCGCTCGCATGCGCTTCCCTCCGGGGGTTGGACGGGGCGCCCAGTATACTGCCCGGCGGCGCCCCGGGAGCGCCGGACCGGAGGGACGCGTGAACGCCCTGCTCGCCGCCATCGCCGAGAAGCGGGGGACGCCCTGCTTCGTCTACTTCGCCGGCACGCTGGGGGAACGGGCCGAAGCCCTGCGGGCGGCCTTCGGGGGCAAGGTCCGCCTCTGCTTCCCGATCCGGGCCAACCCCCATCCGGCGGTGCTGCGGCGCCTCGGCGGCGGGGTGGACTTCTTCGACGCCGCCTCCGCCGGGGAGCTGAAGGCGGCGCGGGCCGCGGGCCTCGCCGGGTCCCGGCTCTTCCTCTCCGGGCCCGGCCCCCGCACCGCGGACTTCGCGGCGGTGGTGGGATCCCGCGGCGCGACGG
>JALOQY010000355.1 GCA_025459285.1 Planctomycetota bacterium
CGGAGGTCGTGGTGGGTCCGGAGGTCGGGCAGTCGGTGCGGGTGACGCTGGAGTAGTTTCCGTCAGCAGAGTGACCAGGGGTCCGATCGCCGGGATCGAGGCCCGCCGCGGGAGCTCGCGGCCACGGGCCTTCGGCTGCCGGTCATCGTCGTCACCGGACTCCGTCTGGGGGGAGCCCGGGAGTGCGTTCTCGACCGCGGGGCCTCGGTCTTCCTCCGCAAGCCGGTGGATGATCGCGCGCTCCTCGGGGCCATCTCCGATGCCATCTCCGCCGCGCGGGGAGGCGAGCCCGGCCCGGTGGACAGGGCGGTCCGTTGACGGGGAGTGAACTCCGGCCCCACCGTCCGGAGTGCGGGGTAGTGGCACGACGTGGAATACCATGGGAGCATCGGCAACCGCAGGAAGGGAAGTGACAGATGAAACGCTTGTCCATCGGACTCATCGTGGTTCTGGCCCTGACGGCGGGTTCGACCGCCGCCATGGCCGCGCCCGGGGTGCTCACGGCGGTTATCGCGGATCTCGAGCAAAGCCCGGCCGTGATGGCGGACGAGGCCCTCGAGGGGATCCTGATCGCCGGCGCGACCCCCGCGGAGGGGTCCGCCCCCGCCGCCGCACCGGCAGGTGGCGACAGCGCGGACGAACTGGCGAACAAGCTGGCCAACCCCATCTCGGACCTCATCTCGATCCCCTTCCAGCTCAACTACGACGAGGGTTACGGGTCGAGGGACGTGGGGTGGTGGACGCTCAAGGTGCAGCCGGTCATCCCGGTCGGCATCAGCGAGGACTGGAACCTGATCACCCGCGTGATCGCGCCCTTCGTCTGGCGGCAGGCGCCGGTGCACGAGGCGCATTACGAATCCGGCCTCGGCGACATCAACCCGAGTTTCTTCTTCTCGCCGAAGGCGCCCATGGCCGGCTTCATCTGGGGCGTCGGCCCGACCTTCCTGCTCCCGACCGCGACCAACGCGGACCTCGGCACCCGGAAGTGGTCGGCCGGCCCCACAGCGGTCGTCCTGCGGCAGGAGGGCCCCTTGACGGTCGGGTTCCTCACGAACCACCTCTGGTCATTCGCGGGCAACGGGGACCGCGACTCGGTGAACGTGACCTTCATGCAGCCCTTCGTCTCCTACGGGGCGTGGAAGGGCGGCACGATCTCGCTCAACGCGGAGTCGACCTACGACTGGCACAACAGCGACTGGACGATCCCCCTCAACCTGATGCTGGGCCAGATCCTCCCGATCGCGAACGTGCCGGTGCAGTTCCAGATCGGCGTGCGGTACTACGCGAAGTCCCCCGACGGGGGGCCGGAGTGGGGTCTTCGCTTCGGGATCACGATCCTCCTGCCGAAGTGACCCGAGACCCCGTGGCGCGGCGGCCGCGAAGCCCCGGAGGCGATGATCGCCGCCCTCGACGACGGGTTCCGGGTGGTCCGGCCGCGAGCCGCCGTGTCTCAGGGCGCCCGGGCGCCCGACGCAAATGGGCGGCGGGTGCTCAGAACGCGCCGGGGATCAGAGCTTCCAGATGATCGAGATCGTGAAGACGTGGACCAGGACGTAGTCGTACTCGCCCGAGACGCGGCCGCCGAGGTCGCCGCGGCTCTGCTCGACGGACAGGCTGCCGGAATCCGCCAGCTCGTAGGCAAGGCCGAGGGTCAGGTTGTCGTTGACCTCGTATTGCGCTCCGAGGCCGATCCGGAGGGTCGCGCCTCCCGGGAAGTCGACCGTGCGGTCGCGGTCCTTCACGAACGAGGTATCGTAGGCCACGCCGCAGGAGAGGGTCCATTCGGGTGCCGGGCGGTACTGCAGTCCCACCGCGAAGTGGAAGGTGTCCCGGTAGTCCCGGTCCCACGTCAGGCTCTTCGGGTCATTCGACTGGATCCCCACGCCGACCATCCCGAACCGGCTCCAGTCCTGCCAGCCCAGGTTGCCGAGCAGGGCGATCTGGTCGTCGAGTTCGTGGTAGACGCTCGCCATCAGGGACTGCGGCACGGTCATGTCCAGGGAGATCGATCGGAAGCCGCGCTGCTCGATGACCGATTCGAGCCCGGGCCCGATCTTCCTGAACTCTGGCGAGTCGTCGAAGTCCAGGTCCACCTGCGTCAGGTACGTCAGTCCGAAGCGGGTCGTGGGACTGGCCTCGAACAGCACGCCGAAGTTGCCGCCGAAGCCCCACGTGTCGTCCTCGATCGTGATCCGCCCGTCGCCGAGACTGTCCGCGACGTTGTTGACCGCGATGTCCTGGGACAGCGTGCCGTACATGATGTTGAGACCCGCTCCCACCGAGAACTGTTCGCAGATCCGGTAGGCCGCCGCCGGCATGAGGGTCAGGCCCATCACGTTGATGTCCTGCACGTAGTAGCGGCCGACCCAGCCGGAGTCATAGTCCAGGCCGGAGCCGAAGTACGAAAGCGCGCCGAACCCGATCTTGAAGTCCGGCGACAGGCTGTGCACGAAGAAGTTGCTGCCGGAGAGGATGAAGCCGGACGCATTCCCGCCCCCGCCTCCCGCCACGGTGTTGTTGCGGTCCGCGTGGAAGTCGAAGTCCCCGTACATCGGCTGGATGCCGAAGAGGGACTGCGATCGGGAGAGCCGCGTCATGCCGGCCGGGTTCGTGAAGAGGGTCGACGCGTCCTGCGCGCGCGCGGCGTAACCGGCGCCGGCGAGTCCGGTATCCGGCGAGCCGATCTCGTAGAGGCTGGCTCCGCCCGCCGAGGCGGGCCGCGGAGCCAGCGCGGCGAGGACGGCAACGGCTGTGACCATGAGGAGCAGAGCGGTCCCGGACCGCCTCGCAGGATGCTGAGAGCCCGACTTCGCGTGACGCAAGTGAGACCTCCTGTCCCGGACCCCCCTCGGGTGGTCGCGCGGATCCCGATCATCAGCGCAAGAGAACATCCATTCCATTGGACCTGGGTCAATGGTGTCCTTCGGTCCCTGACGGCAGTACCGGCGCCATGCTATGCGCAGGTGGGTGCTCGGCCAAGGTATGAAGGAGGTGTCGCTCGAAGTCCGCCGGTCCGGCCTTCACTCCCGTCTGGGGAGAGCGTCCGGGAGCGGGACAACGTGATCGCGGGGATCAGCCATCCGGTAGACTCCGGGGGTGTGGAAGCTGGCCTCTCCTCCATCGGGCGCCTGCTGGAGACCACGGGCCGGCTCGGGGTCGGCGTCCGCGGCGGACTGCCGGCTCGGTCGGGGAGCTTCAAGGGCGCGGCGCAGGCCGCCGCGGGCGCACGGGCAAAGGCCCGCCGGCAGGGGCCGGCGGTGGCGCGCGCGGACGATGGCGTGTTCCCGGTTCCTCCGGGGGGCATGCGTCACCGGCCAGGCGACCTTTTTCGGGACTCTTCTGAGAGACGGAGATCCGACATGAAACGAAAGACGCTGCTTTGCGCCCTCCTGATCCTCGCGGGCGCGGCCTGCGGGCAGGGAGCCGTGGCCCAGGAAGGGCCGGGGAAAACGGGCGGGATCGACCGCACGGTGCTGCCGATCGCGGAGCCCAGGCCTCCGGCCTCCGACGTGCTCGATGTCCGGAACGCCACTCCGCCGCCTCGCTTCGAGGTCAAGGCGCCGGAGAACGCCCCGAACGTGCTGCTCATCCTGCTGGACGACCTCGGCTTCGCCGGCACCAGCGAGTTCGGAAGCCCGGTCACCACCCCGACCTTCGATCGGCTCGCGTCCGGCGGCCTGCGCTACAACGACTTCCATACGACGGCGGTGTGCTCGCCGACGCGGACCGCGCTGAAGAGCGGCCGCAACCACCACGTCAACAACATGGGCGGCATCATCGAGACGGGCACGGCCTTCCCCGGGAACACCGGGCAGATCCCCCAGAACGTCGCTCCGCTGGCCGAGATGCTCAGACTCAACGGCTACAGCACGGCGGCCTTCGGGAAGTGGCATGAGACGGCGGCGTGGGAGGCCAGCGTCTCGGGGCCGTTCGACCGCTGGCCGACCCGCCAGGGCTTCGACAAGTTCTACGGGTTCCTCGGCGGCGAGACCGACCACTGGGCGCCCTCCATTTACGACGGCGTGACCCCGGTCCGGATCCCCGAGGACCCGAACTACCACTTCCTCACCGACATGACCGACCAGTCGGTGGCCTGGGTCCGGTACCAGAAGGCGCTGACCCCGGACAAGCCGTTCTTCCTCTACTTCGCGCCAGGTGCCGTGCACGCGCCGCACCACGTGCCGCAGGAGTGGATCGCGCGCTTCAAGGGCAAGTTCGACCAGGGCTGGGACAAGCTGCGCGAGGAGATCCTTACGCGCCAGATCGCGAAGGGCGTGGTGCCCGAGGGCACCCGGCTCGCCCCGAAGCCGGAAGGCATCCCCGACTGGGACACGCTGTCGGCCGACGAGAAGCGGTTGTTCACCCGCCAGTTCGAGGTGTTCGCCGCCTTCCTCGCGATGACCGACCACGAGGTCGGCCGGCTCGTCAAGGCCATCGAGGAGATCGGCCAGCTCGACAACACCCTGGTGATCTACGTCGCCGGCGACAACGGCACCAGCGCCGAGGGCGGCCGCAACGGCATGTTCTCCGAGATGACCTACTTCAACGGCGTGCAGGAAACCGTGCCGGACATGCTCAAGTTCATCGACAAGTGGGGGAGCCACGAGACCTACCCGCACATGGCGGCCGGCTGGGCGGTGGCGCTCGACACTCCCTACAAGTGGACCAAGCAGGTGGCCTCCGACCATGGCGGAACGAAGGTCGGCCTGGCCATCCACTGGCCGAAGGGCATCAGGAGCAGGGGGGAGCTGCGCACCCAGTTCCACCACGTCATCGATGTCGCGCCGACCATCCTGGAGGCGGCGGGGCTTCCCGAGCC
>JALOQY010000054.1 GCA_025459285.1 Planctomycetota bacterium
CAGGCTGCTGGTCAGGACAGCTCGAGCGTGGACCAGCGCTCCCGCCGGAGGAAACCGCTCTCCAGCGCGTCCGTGAAGTCGAAGCCGTTCCGGAAGTCGGCCAGCGTGTCCGAGTCGTTCTTCAGGAGCAGGCTGGCCCGGACGAGGTGGAACACGATCTCCCCGATGTGCTCCGTCGTGGTGATACCCCATTCGTACAGCACGGTCCGCGCGAGGTAGCCGTAGCACTGCAGGGCGTGGTCCCGGACTCCCTCCAGGAGTTCCTTTCCGGAGACGTGCCGGCGGGCGTCCAGCCGCGACAGCGTGAACTCCAGCGCCTCGAACATGAAGTAGTACGCGTTCGGGGCGAAGCGTGGGTCCTTCCTCACGATCTCGCGGATGCCCTGTTCCAGTTTCGTATCGGCCATGCACCGGTTCCTGCAACGGACTCACTACATACTTCGGCCAGATTGGCCTTCCAGTTTACCTCTCGGCCCCGGAAGCCGAAGAGCTACGCCCTCATTCCTCCTCCGGAGGAGGCGCAGCGGGAGCGGGTTCGACCGGCTTCACGTCCGTCGCCCGGCAGTTCACGCGCAACCGGTCGTCCAGCTCCACGGTGGCGTAGCCGAGGAGCGTGTCCACCGAGACCACCCTTCCCGGTCCGTGCGGAGTCTCCACCCGGCGCCCGATCCTCGGCAACCGCCCGCGCAGCTCGGCGTAGACTTCGTCTTCGAAGCGCAGGCAGCACTTGAGCCGTCCGCAGCGCCCCGAAATCTTCGTGGGGTCGAGCGTCGATTTCTGGTTCTTCGCCATCCTCATGGTCACCGGCAGGATCTCCCGCATCCAGCGGATGCAGCAGAGGTCGTTGCCGCAGTACTCCTGGTCCCCGAGGATCCGGGCCTCGTCCCGCACCCCGATCTGCCTCAGTTCCACACGGCTCTGGAAGTTCCGCGCCAGGTCCTTCACGAGTTCCCGGAAGTCCACCCGCCCGTCGGCAACGAAGTAGAAGATGATCTTGCCGCCGCCCAGCAGGTGCTCCACGTGGACCAGCCGCATGGGCAGCGCCCGCTCCCGGATCCGCGCCACGCAGTACTCGAAGTCCGGGCCGGCGCTCCGCGCCACCAACTCCGCCATCAGGCTCCGGTCCTGATCCCCGAGCGCCCGGAGGACTTCGCCCGGCGGCGCCTCGCCGGGCGGGACCTCCACCGGGTCGCCGGTGAGGACGCCCGCCTCCACACCCCGCTCGGTCCGCAGCACGCACTCCTCACCCCGATGCAGGGAAGGATCGCTCAACCTGAATCTCTCGCGGACCTGGAGCGCTCCGTAGCGGGCCTCCGTCACATAGACGGTCTCTTCTGCCATCGGGGGAGGACCTCGCCGAGAACCGAGACGAAGACGACATCAACCGGCAGGTTCAGGCGGAGATTATCGAGACCGCGCGCGATCGCCCGGAAGCAAAACCCCGCGTCATCCAATTCCCCCCGCCCGTCCGGGGCCACGAGAAAGCGTCTTCGTGCCAGCCCGAGGACCGTCCGCAGGATCTCCTCGGCGCGCTCCCTCAATCCCTCCCGGTCGTGACGCCCGCCGCCAGGGGTGAGAAGCCCGCCCAGTGCCGCCGCCGCGGCCACCGCATCCCGCTCCGAGGCGAGGACCTTCTCCAGATCCCCGAGCCGCTCCGCGAGCCCCATCCCGAGGATCCGCGTCGCCCGGCCCATGGACCCCTCGGCCAGTTCGGAGGCCGCGTTCGCTCGCGCCTCCTCCACTCCTGCCGCGAGGAGGATCTCCCGCACACTTTCGCGTGGAAGTGGCCGGAACCTGATGTGCTGGGACCGCGACCGGATCGTCTCCGGCACCGCCTCCCGGTTCAGCGTGGTGAAGACGAACGTCGCCCCCGGAGGCGGCTCTTCCACCGACTTGAGCAGGGCGTTGAACCCCTCCTCGTTCAGACGCTCCGCATCCCGCACGATCACCGCCGTCCGATCCCCCTCTGCCGGCCGCAGGGAGAGGCTCGCGGTCAGCTCGTGAACCTGCGCGAGGAGGATCTCCGTCCGTCCCGCGGCGCGCTCGAGGACCAGGAGACCCGGGTGGGTGCCCGCCGCCGAGCGGATGCAGGCCCCGCAGCTCCCGCAGGCCTCCGTCCGCTCCGCCGAGCCGGGACAGAGGATCGCCCGCGCGAATGCCAGCGCCACCAGCCCCTTCCCGACCCCCTCCGGCCCGGACAGGATGTAGGCCGATGCGAGGCGCCGTGATCGAAGCGACTGCCGGAGGAGACGGATGGCCGGCTCCTGCGACCGGATGCCGTCAAAGGACATCGGACACCGCCGAACGGATGGAAGCCTCCACCGCATCCGGCCCCCCCGCGGGAATGAGCCGGGCTTCGAGGAGGCCCCGTGACGCGAGGTCGAGGAAGCCCTCCCTCACGCGCCGGTGGTAGTCGAGAGGCCGCTCTTCCATCAGGTCCCGCGGGCGGCCGATCCGGGCCAACCCTTCCGCGGGATCCACGTCGAGGATCAGCATGAGATCCGGCCGCAGCCCTCCGACGGCATACGCGCAAAGCGACAGGATCTCCTCCTCGCCCCCTCCGCCCCCGCGACCTTGATACGAGAGGGTGGCGCCGATCCAGCGCTCGCACACCACGACCTCCCCCCGGGACAGCGCCGGGCGGATCCGTTCCGCGGCGAGCTGTGCCCGGCTGGCCATGAACAGGAGTACCTCCGCCCGGACGTCGATCTCCCGGTGCTCCGGGTCGAGCAGCAGGGCCCGGATCTTCTCCCCGATCCGGGTCCCGCCCGGGTCCCGGAGGTGGGCCACGCGGCGTCCTTCCGCGGCGAGCCACGCACAGAGACGCGAGGCCTGGGTCGATTTCCCCGACCCGTCCGGCCCGTCCAGCACCAGGAAACGCCCCTCACCGGTCATCCGCCCGCTCCTCAGTTGCCCGTGAGGGAGTCCATCAGCCGGCGCGCCCCCTCGTGCTCCGGGGCCAGCTCCAGTGCCGCTTCCGCCTGCCGGCGGGCCTCCCGCACCCGGCCGAGAAGCCGGTAGACCTCGCCGAGTTCCGCGTGGAGTCCGGGACGATCACCGTCCGGCGGGCCCAGTTCGAGCGAGACTTCGAACTCCACCGCCGCCTCCCTGTGCCGGCCGAGACGCCCGAGCACCCGCGCGAGCCGCGCGTGCACCGGCACCGCCGACTTCTCGCCCAGCGGGTAGATCCACACCACCTCCGTGAGCACCTCGGCGAGTCGCTCGTCGTCGCCCCGCGACTCGTGGTAGCCGGCCAGCTCCATCCGCTGCATGATGTCGGTGTTCGCCAGCTTCACGTACCGTCCAAGTTCGAGCATCGCGCCCTCGAGGTCGTCCATCTCCAATCGGAGGCGGGCGAGTTCCTGCCAGGGGTTGCCGGGACCGGCATAGAAGGGGAAGCACCTTTTCGCCGCGGACAGCGACTCGATCGCGCCGGCCCGATCTCCCTCCTTCCGGAGGATCGAAGCCATGTTGATCCGCGCGAACAGATCGTCGCCCCCCGCCCCGAGGAACTCCGCGTACCTGGTCCTGGCATCCTCCATGCGGCCTCCCGCGAACGCGAGGTCCGCACGCATCAGCAGGAGACGGGGATCGTCCGGACGCACCGCGAGCGCCTTCCCCAGCCAGGACATGGCGTCCACGGTGTTGCCTCGCGTCAGGGATCCCTGGGCCAGGCGGACGAGCGATTCGAGGTCCCGCGGGTCGTCGGCCACGGCCTCGCGGGCCGCGCGCATGGCGCGGTCCGACCACCGAGGCGTGAGGCGGAACTCCCCCACGTACTTCCCCACCCACGCGCGAAACCGCCGGTCGTACTCCTCCGGGTCGATCCCCAGAATCGAGCGCAGGACCTCCGGAGTCTGCCGGTCCTCACCGTAGGCACGGAGCATCGCGACGATCTTCGGGAACCCGAACTCCCCGGCGATGAACTCGCACATCATCCCGCCGAGGTAGTAGGCGAAGAGGACGCGGGGCCCCCGAAACTCCGCGTTGAAGTCCTCGATCCGCGGGATCTCGCCGGAGTGCCAGGCATCGAAGAGGTCCCGGTCCATGTCGCGGCCCCACCAGTCCGCGAAGCACCGCTCCTCGTAGACCGAAAGCCCCTCCGTGAACCAGCGGGGGACCCGTCCCTTCGACAGGCCCAGTGTCACCGAATGGGCGAGTTCGTGGTGGGCCGTGGAGGCCCAGGAGAAGTCGCCGGGGTCGCGGGCCGAGGGCGAGTCCAGCGTGATCACCCGGCCGAAACAGGCTCCCAGGGCCCCGATGCCGGGAAGACCGATGGTCCGCGCCGCGAAGTCCTCGTGGCGATGGAAGACCTCCGCGAGGATCGGATGCTCCGGCTCGAATCCGTACTTCGACGTGAGCGCGTCCCAGCTCCGCTCCATGAAGTCGAGGTAGTAACGGGACAGCACCGCGCTCTCGCCCACGTGGATCTTCATCACGAAGTGCTCGCTGCGACTCTCGGCGAACTCCTCCAGGTGACCGAGCACCTCCGTCATGTTCTCCCGGAACGCGTTCGCCACGTAGTGCGCGAAGGGGTCGAGCCTCCTCGATCGCTCGAGGGCGGCCTTGGCCTCGCTTTCCTCCCCGAGGTGGACGAGGTTCCGTCCGAGCACCCAGTGCGCCACGAAGTCGTCCGGGTCGGTCTTGACCGCGAGACGGGCCACGCTCGCCGCCTCGGCGAAGCGACGATGCTGTTCGAGGACCATCGACACTTCCCAGAAGACCCGCCCGTACCGGGCGTCAAGCTCGAGCAACCGCGCCACCGACTTCTCGAATGCTTCCCGGGCCCCGGTCAGGTATTCGATCGCCGCGGCAAGGGCCAGAGCCTCGCGGCGCCGGGGATTCACGGCCAGCACTTCGGCGAGGAGCTTCCTCGCCTCGTCGTACTGCGAGTCTCCGATCCGCGTCCGCGCGATGAATTCCTTGGCCGCGAAGAGGTTCGGGTTCGTGAGCAGTGCCGCGCGGCAACGCCCGACGCCGCCCTGGTCGTCGAAACGGAACGACCGCTGGAGTGCCAGTCCGAGCAGGGCGGGGGGATACCGGGGGTTGTGCTTCAGCGCGGTGTCGTAGGCTTTCTTCGCGTCCTGGTCCTGGTACGCCGCGAGGTAGAGATCTCCCTTGACGATCCACGCCGGGAGATACCCCTCGTGCGACCGCGTGATGGAATCGAGGAGCTTCATCGTGACCTTGAAGTCCATCTCCGCGTCCGGAATCAGTTCCGCCACCCGAACCGACGCCGCCGCCGTCAGCGTCAGCGCCTCCGGATCCGTCACGTCGCTCGTCGCGTACTTCTCGAAGAACCACTCGAAGGATTCCCGTGCTTCGTCGCGACGACCTTCTTCCAGCAGCACGCTGGCCGCGAGGAACCTCGCCCGGAAATCGTCCGGGTCGCCTTCGAGGACCCGCTCCGCGAGGGCCCGGGCTTCCCCGAGGCGCCCGAGGGCGAGCAGCGCGTCCCCGGCCACGCCGAGACATCGGCCGCTCCGTCCGGCGGCGAGCGCGGCCGCCTCCTCGAACCGCCCCGTCTCCAGGAGGACCTCCCCCAGCTCCGCCGCCACCGCTCCGTCGCCGGGTTCACGGGAGAGGGCCTCCCGGACCATCGCCTCGGCATCGCCGTACCGGCCCGCAAACCGCAGGTTCCTCGCCCGGAGTACGATGCCCTCCTCTTCGGCCAACCCCTCAGCGAGCAACAGCAGGATGCCGGCGACCGCTACCGCGACACGTTTCGATCTCATCATGGCGACGCCGATTGTAGCCCTGTTCGCGCCCCGCGCCCCGAGATGTATACTCCCGCTGAACGGAGGGCGGATCGGGCCTTGTACCTCTTCTTCGGTGAGCGGATATCCATCGGCGTCGCCATCGCGATCCTCGTCGCGGTGGTGACCATGCTCTTCGCGTTCAAGCTCCGGACACTGCTCTTCCTCACCGTCCTCGCGCTCCTGCTCACCGGCCTCTCCACGCCGCTCTACCAGACCAGCCGTCTCCTGCGGTGGCCTTTCCTGCTGGCGCTGCTCGGAAAGGGCGTCCTGTCCGGCCTCGCGCGGGGCCTGCGTCCCGAACCGCCGACGAATCCCCATCGGGTCATCACCGTTCTGTCGGCTCTCGCCCTCGCGTCCGCCCTGTGGTCCCTGGGTCCGGGCATCTCGGTGGCCCAGGCGGGCATGACCATCGTGCTCTGGCTCGGCGTTTTCGTGGTCCTGTGGAACCACTGGCGCGGCGCGGAAGACGTCACGGCCATCTGCTCGATCTTCTTCTGGATCGCCGTCATCCTCTTCGGCGCGGAGTTCATCGCCCAGATCCAGGACCCATTCGCGGCCTTCGAGACCGGCCGGTACTCCGGCCTCTTCACGAATCCGAACGGCCTCGGCCTCGCGGCCACGTTCTTCGCTCCCTTCGTCTTCTGGTCCTACTTCACCGCCGAATCCGCCTCACGCCGCCGCATCTCGATCCTCCTCGGGTTGTTCCTCCTCCTGAGTCTCGTCCTGTCCGGTTCGCGCTCCGGTCTCCTCGGAACCGTCGTGTGCATGGGCTGCGTACTGACCCACCTCTACCGTTTCCGCATCGTCCTCTCCTTCGTCTTCGTCCTCCTGCCGCTCGCGGCGTTCCTGTTCCTCGGCGAACACATCGGCCGCGGCGAACTCGAGGAATCCCGCGTCGTCCGGGGCGAGACGCTGCCCAATCTCTCCGACCGGATCCCGCTCTGGGAACGGGGGATCGCCCTCGTGGGCGAGCGCACCGCCCTCGGCTATGGCTTCGGGATGAGCCGATTCGCGGACCTCGGATACGCGGATGGCACGGTCTTCGAGGCCGTGGAGAGGCTGCGCGGCATGAACTACCACAACTCACACCTGCAGATCGCCCTGGACCTGGGCCTCGCCGGCCTCGTCCTCTTCTGGCTGTATCTCGTCATGGTCATCCGCCGGGGTCTCGCGCTTTTCTTCGCTCCGCCCGGCGACCCCCTGCACTTCGCCGGCGTCGTCTTCTTCGGCGTATTCCTCGCCCTCGTCGGCGATTCCTTCGTCCATGGTTGGGCCTTCTCCCCGGGAAGTTCGCTGGCGATCCTCTTCTGGCTCACCGGTGCGGCGGTCGTTCGCATCCATCACATGAAGTTCGTCGAAGCGGCCGCCGCCCCGGAGACCGCCCCGGTCAGCCCCGGGCTCGCGCTCGCTCCCCTTCCGGACTCCACCCCCTGACCGCCCGCCGGAGGAACCGGATCAGCGCCGGAAGCGGGCGAGGCGGGCCGCGGCGATCCGGCAGTCCGCGACGGAGGGCACGAGTGCCAGGCGCACGTATCCCTCGCCCGGATTCGCCCCTCCCCCGCTGCCCGCGATCCACGCTCCCGGCGTCACGACCACCGAGATCTCCGGTGCCAACAGCGCCCGGGCGAACTCCACGGAGGACATACCGTCCGGGACCCGCTGCCAGATGTAGAGCGTTCCTTCGGGCCGACACTCCGGCAGACCCGCCGCGCGGAGAGCCTCCACCATGATGTCGCGCTTCGTCCGGTACTCCTCGCGGAAGCGCGCCACGTGTTCCTCGTCCCCATAGGCGGCCGCCGCCGCGTCCTGGATGAACGTCGGCGTCCCGGAGTCCACGTTCGTCTTCACCTTCCGGAAGGCCGCCACCGCCTCCGCGTCGCCGGCCACGAACCCCACGCGCCACCCCGTCATCGCGGATCGCTTCGAGAGGCTGTGGAACACGAGCACCCCCTGGGTTCCCCACTCCAGGGCCGAGTGCGGGGGGGCCGGCGTGAAGTAGATCTCGGTGTAGGCCTCGTCCGAGGCGAGCAGGACGTTCCGCTCGCGGCACCACGCCACCGCGCGCGCGAGCACATCCGGCGGAGCCACGGCCCCGGTCGGGCTGTTCGGGTAGCAGATCCAGAGGATCTTCGCCCGTCGCGCCGCGCTCTCCGGGATGGCGTCGAAGTCGGGCATGAAGCCGTTCGCGGACGTGAGCGGGTAGGCGTGGTACTCCCCCTCGGCGAATCGCGTACCCCGCTGGTACGGCGGGTATCCCGGATCCGGTCCGATAACGACGTCTCCCGGATCGACGAACGCCTCGGCCAGGTGGAAGACCGCTTCCTTGGAGCCGATCGTCGAGGTCACCTCGCGGTCCGGGTCCAGCGTCACCCCGAACCGCCGGAGAAACCAGGCCGCGCAGGCCCCCCGATACCCCGCGTCCCCGACGTACGACGGGTATCCCGCCCGGGCCCGGGAGTCGATCGCTAGACGGCCCGCCTCGCGGATGAACTCCGGCGTCGGCACGGTGGGGTCTCCCACCCCGAAGTCCACGGGCGCGGCGCCGCTCCGCCTAAGGTCCTCCACGATCCGGTCGATCTCGGCGAAGACGTAACTCCCAAGCTCCCGTATCCGCCTGCTGGCTCGGTTCATTCGGCTCTCCGTCCGTACCGCTCGAGTGTCCGCCGCGCCCGGTCCACAAGGTCGGCGACAACATCGGGCGGGGATTCCACCATGACGCGCGCACCCCACCGCAGGAGTTCCGAGATGATCCAGGCCCGGCCGCCGGTCCTCACCACCGCCCGCAGCGACCCGTCCGCGAACCGCTTCTTTTCCTGTGCCGGGAACCCCTCTTCCGCGAAACGGGCCGCCTCCTCCTCGAACCGGAGAAGGACCTCCGTCGCGCCGGCTTCGGGCTCCGGCGGTTCCTCGCGCCGGAAGGCCGCCACGTCGAACTCCTCGGGGATCTCGTAGTCGCGTCCGGTCGTCCCGGCATCCTTTATCCGGTCCGCCCGAAAGGTGCGCAGCCGCTTCTTCTCCGTATCGAAGGCCACCGCATACCAGTGCCCCCGCTGCTCGTAGATGCCATAGGGCCGGACGACGCGCCGCGACAGCCGCCCCTGGCTTCGCGAGAAGTAGGTGAGCGTGACCTCCCGCTGGCGGGCCAGGGCGTCCTTCAGCACTCCGACCATGCGACCCGCGAGCCCCGGAGGCGGAGCGGCGACGATCCGCTCGCTGGCCTGTTCCATGCTCTTCGCGACCTCGGGAGAGCACGCTCGCCGGACCTTCTCCCGGATCGCCCGGACGGCATTCCGGAACGGTCCTTCGCGCTCCTTCTCCCACCCGGAGAGCGCCATCTCGAGGGCCAGCGCCTCGCGGAGCGTCAGCCGCACCGGCCGCCGGTAGGCGTCGGCAAAGCGAATCGTGACCCGGTCTCCTTCCACGGCCAGGTCCACCAGGTCCATGGGCGAGTAAGGTGGTACTCCGCACAGGTTCACGAGGTCGGGAAGATCCCGCACGATCTCCGCCTCGGGGATCCCGGTGAGCGTCGCGAGCTCCGACACGCGGATCCCCTGGTTGCGCTGGACGAAGGGCAGGATCGTGAGCACCTTCCGGAGCAGCCGCATCCCCGAGTCGCTCATCCCCCGTACCTCCCGACCAGCGCCTCCAGGTGCGCGACGAGAAGACTCCGCAGGGAGGGCGGAGAGAGGATCTCCGCGTCCGGACCGAACTGCGCGACCCACCCGACCAGGGCCCGGGGATCCGTGGCGCGGAGCGTGAGCACGCCGGATCCATCCGGATCGGCGGCGAACGTCTGACCCTCGCGGAGGTTCTCGGCGATCATCCAGGCAACCTCCGGGACGAAGCGGATGCGGACCATCCTGCCCGCGCCCTCCTTCATTTCCCAGGGCTTGCGCCCGACCCGGGCGAAGAGCCGGAAGGTCCGGGGAACGCGGTAACCGCCGGGAGGCAGCAGCTCGACCTTCCCCCGAACGCGGTCCGTTCGGAACACCCGTTCCTCTTGCCGGTCCACATCCCGTCCGACGAGGTACCAGTGTCCGTCGGCATAGCCCATTCCCCACGGCTCCACCGTCCGGATGCGTTCCTCTCCGGTGCCGAGCGCATAGTAGGAAAAGCGCACCGGCCGCAGGGCCGCCACGGCCTCCGCCATCACCGCGAGGCGCCGGCCTTCTTCCTTCCGGGCGGGTGACTGTCGCGGATCCAGAACCTGCTGCTCCGAGACCGACTCGCGCAGCGCCTCGGACAAGGGAGAATCCACCGCGATCTTCATGAGCGCCGAACGAAGGTCGTCGGACAGGGCATCGCCCTCGCCGAGACCGCGCTGGAGCGCGGCCAGCACGATCCCCTCTTCCATCGAGAACCGGATCTCGTCGAGGAAGAAGCGTTCGCGGGCCACCCGGTAGCCCGAGCGCCCGTACTCGTCCTCCGGCACGAACTGCAGGGGAACCCCGAGCCTGCGCAGGGCGACCTTGTCGCGGTCGAGCCGCTTCTGCCGGGCCGGGATGCTGGCGTCGTCACTGTATCCCGCGACATGGGCGAGGATCTCGGCCGTCGCCATCGGGTGCCGCGACGAGAGCAGCGCGGTCAGCAGGTTCAGCATCCGCTCCTCTCGCCGGACGGGATCCCCCATATCTCAGAGCAGCTCCTTCCGCTTCCAGCGACCGCGCCGGAACATCAGGATGTACACGACCGACATCACACCGTTCGCCCCCACGATCGAATACCAGACTCCCGAGAGCCCGAGGTCGGTCCAGCGGGACAGGAAGAACGCGGCCGGCAGCTGCAGGAGGAGCAGGCCCACCGTGTCGATCACCATCGGAGTCCGGGTGGAGCCCGCCCCGTTCAACGCTTGCGCGAGAACGAGACTCACCGCCAGGAATACGTACGAAAAGACGACGATGCGGATGTAGGCCGAACCCACCGAGACGACCTCCGTGAAGCCGCCGTTCCCGAGGACGGAACCGCCCACGTCGAGAATGCTCTTGTCGGATCCGAAGAACCGGATCAGGAACGGCGCGAGCGCGTAGTAGACGATGCCGATGCCTCCCATCATCGCCACGTTGAGCCAGACGGCGATCCATGTCGACCGTTCCGCACGGCGGGGCCGGCCTCCTCCCAGGTTCTGGCCCACGAGCGTCGAGGCGGCGGCGCCCCAGCCGAAGCCTGAGAAGATCGCGAAGAGATCGAGGCGCAGTCCCACCCCGAACGCGGCCTGCGCCGTCTTGCCGAACTCGGGCCGCAGGTCAGGGTGGTAGTCCCCGACGATCCACAGCAGCGCCAGGAACGACAGGACCCGGAGGACCCACTGCGCCGAGGCGGGCAGGGCCACCACGGTCAGCCGCCACATGGTGCGCAGGCGCAATCGAAGCCGCGCGAAGGAGAGACGGAGGCCCGCGCGCCCGCGCATGAGCACCCAGAGCCCGGGCACGCAGAAGACCCCTCGGGAAATGACCGTGGCCCAGGCCGCCCCAGGGGCCCCGAGCGCCGGCATCCCCCACCGCCCGAACACGAGCGCGATGTCGAGGACGATGTTGAGCAGGTTCGCCCCGATGAGCAGGATCATCGGCCACAGCCCGTCCCCGGCGGAACGCAGCACCGCGGTGATCTGCATCAGGAGGAACATCGTGATCGTGCCGAGAGACATGATCTCGAGGTACTGTCGGGCCGGCTCGATCACTTCCGGCCCCTCCGCCTTGAGCAGTACCACGATCTCCCGGGAGTAGAGGTAGGGCGGGAGCCCCATCAGTGCCGAGAGGAACAGGACCAGCAGGAGAGACTGCCGCATGATCTCGTTCGCCCGGTGCAGATTGCGGAATCCGATGTTCCGGGCCATGAACGCGATCGTCGAGGTGGAGACACCGTTGCAGATGACCATGGCCACCGTGTTGACCATGGTGGCGATCGTCACCGCTGCCAGCGCCTCCGTCCCCAGCTTCCCGACGATCCACAGGTCCACGAGATTGAAGAGAGCGTGGAAGCCCATCCCGAGGACCAGGGGGATCCCGAAGAGGACGACCGACCGGAGCGCGCCTTTGTCGGCGAGCGATCCGTCCCCGGTATCTCGCGGGAGGTCCATCGGCACCGTAAACAGGGGGGGGCCGCTCGAGGGCCGCGGCGGAACGGCCCATTCAACGGCGGCTCCGCCGAACGGTCAAGCGATTTCACCCAGAATCCCGACTTCGGGCAATGCACCCACGGTTCGAAGCGCCCCGGCGCGTCCGACCGGGTGCGCGCCCTCGGGGGTCCGTGGGAGCGCTACTCGAGGCGCCCTACCTCGAGGCCGGCCGCGCGACACTCCTCGAGCCGAACGACCCGCCGGCCCCGCCACTCGGTCGGGAGGCGGTTCCACGGACTCGCCACGTACCAGGTGACCCCGGCGCCAGCCGCTTCCGCACCCTTCCCGCGGAGGACGAACCGAAGGAGTGGGAGCACGCCCCAGTCCCCCTCGAACGCCACTCCTTCGGGCGCCGCCGCCATCACCGCCCGGGCATAGTCGATCCCGGGCCTCCCCCGGGAAAGACCGAAGACATCGCGTGCGTAATGATGCCAGGGTCCGGCCATCCGGGCCACCCGCCCGCGCCTCTCCACTGCGCCGGGAAGCACGAGTGCCGTCGCCACCGCCGCGGCGACCACGATGAACGCACGCCCCGCCGGCCAGCGCATGCGCTCGGCAGACAGGACCCCCGCGGCGAGGACGGCGCAGTGGAGGGCCGGCAGCACGAACATCGCCTTCTCGCCGGAGGGATGGAGAACGGCGAACGCGAGAGTCCCCACGGCCGAGAGGACGAGCAGGAAGAGGAGCGCGCCGCGCCCCCTGAAGGCCGGGTGACCGGGGAGAAGCACCACCAGGCCCGCGAGCCCCGAGGCCAGGATCGCCCCTCCGACCTGGACCACCGTCCGGCCGATGTCACGAGGCCACTCGATCGTGAAGTGGGACAGGAAGAACGCCCAGAGACCCGAGCCGCTGCTCTCCCGGTTCAGAAAGAGGAGAAGCAGCGCAACCGCTCCCGCGGTCGCCGCGAGGACACCCGCCGCGGCCGGGCGCGCCCGCGGATAGAGGAGCGCCAGCGAGAGGAACACGGGCACGGTGAGAATCACTCCCAGGCGGTGCACGAGGACACTGACCGCCCACAGGAGGAGGACGCCCAGAAGGCGCCCGGGGGTGCGGCGCCTGATGAGACCGGCAAAAGCCAGCACGAGCAGGTCGAACGCGATGAGCCACAATACCTTCGGCGAAGACATCAGCCCCACCGACCGGAGGGGGTAGCTGATGACGTGTGCAAACACCAGGGCGAACGCCAGCGCTGCCGGAGCACCCAGCCGCAAGAGCACCCGGTAGAGAACCGCGGCCTGCGTCACGTAAAGCGACAGCAGGTAGGCGTGGTATCCGTGAAGTCCCGGCGAAACCGCGAGGAACGGTTTCCCGAGCCAGGCCCACGCGGAGTATGCCCGCGCATCCAGCCCGAAGCCCCTCTCCTCGAGAATCCGCAGGAAGTAGACCGAGTGGTCGCCCCAGGTGAAGTCGGAGGGAAGGACCCGGAGAAGCGCGAAGGCCGCGCCGGCCACGGCGAGAGACGCGAACAGGATCGGGGTCACTCGGCGGAGCAAGGCAGGCACTCCAGCCCCGGTGCGGGGCAGACGCACTTCGCGGTTCGCGGCGATCGCGGGTGGCCGCGCATCGAGGATACCTTCCCACGGCCCCGGCGCGCCGCGAAGTTTGACACTGTCGCGCCACCCGGCGACAACCTGTGGTCATGTCCTTCCGGATCCCTTTCAACAAGCCCTTCGTCATCGGGCGCGAGCTCTTCTACATCGCCCAGGCCGTCGAATCCGGTCACCTGAGCGGGGACGGATCCTTCGGCCGGCGCTGCGGCGAGTTCCTCGCCCGGCGGTTCGGCGTCCATCGCGCCCTGCTCACTCCATCCTGCTCCGGCGCGCTGGATCTCGCCGGTGCCCTGTGTGGACTGGACTCCGGCTCCGAGGTCGTCCTGCCCTCGTTCACATTCACCTCGACCGCCAACTCGGTGCTCCGCACCGGCGCCCGACCCGTCTTCGTGGATATCCGCGAGGACACCCTGAACCTCGACGAGCGCCTGATCCCCGCCGCCCTGTCGCCGCGCACCCGGGCCATCTGGCCCGTGCACTACGCGGGAGTGGCCTGCGAGATGGACGAGATCACCGCGCTCGCCGCCGAACGGGGTCTCATGGTCGTGGAGGACGCCGCGCAGGGCGTCGGAGCCACCTACCGCGGCCGCGCCCTGGGCTCGCTGGGCGACCTCGCCGCCTACTCCTTCCACGAGACGAAGAACGTGATCTCCGGCGAGGGGGGCGCCCTCTGCATCAACGACCCGTCTCTGGTGCAAAGGGCCGAGATCCTCCGCGAGAAGGGGACGGACCGCTCCCGGTTCTTCCGCGGCGAGGTGGACCGCTACACGTGGCACGACGCCGGCTACTCCGAGGTGCCCTCGGAGGTCGTCGCGGCTTTCCTCTGGGGCCAGCTCGAGCACCTCGAGGAGATCACCGCCCGCCGGCGAGCGCTGTGGGAGCGCTACCATGCGGCGTTCGCCGACCATGAGATCCGGGGCGCGCTCCGCCGTCCGATCGTGCCCGATCACTGCGGCCACAACGGCCACATCTACTATCTCCTGCTCCCCTCCGAGCCACGACGCGATGCGCTGATCGAGAGCCTCCGCGCCCGGGGGATCCTGGCCGTCTTCCACTACCTCCCCCTTCACCTTTCCCCGCTCGGCCGCCGTCTCGGCGGGAAGGACGGCGACCTCCCGGTCACCGAGGCCCTCAGCGCACGCCTGGTCCGTCTCCCGCTCTACCATGAACTGACTCCCGTCGACCAGGACGAGGTCATCGCCGCGGTCCACTCGGCCCTCTGACCGGTCCTTCGCCCCCGGCGATCCTCGGGCGGGCTGCCAGGCGCGCCAGGACCCCTCCCGCCAGGACGATCAGGAGGACGTCGGCGGGAGCGCGGATCCGTGTCTGGCCCCAGAAGATGAAGGAGACCCCCGCAAGGGCAAGGAGGGTCAGGCCCGCCACCATCCCGATCGGGAGCCAACGCCGGCCGAGGAACACGCCGAACAGCGCCAGGACGAGCACCGGGCCGTAGGACAGTCCGTACGCCCAGTCCTTCATCCACGAATCCCCCCGCGGCGTCAGCACCGGGGACAGCAGAGCCACCACCTTCCTCAGCCCCCCGTGCATGAAGCGGGTCGGGTCCTCCCGGATGAAATCCAGCGCCAGAGCACGATACTCCGCCTGCTGGGCGACTTCGTCCGGCGCCCGGCGGAGCCTGTCCTTCACTTCGTCGGGGAGTCGGCTGAACGCCTCCCACTCGCTCGCATCGATGCTCCCCCGCGGATATCGCGAGAAGGTGTGGGGGTTGTTCCCCACCCAGAGGGCCTTCCCGTCGGAGAACGAGAAGCCCGGTCGCCCGAACCGTGCGGCGTTCCTCGCGAGCCACGGGGTGACGGTCGCCGCGAACGCCAGCGCACAGAGGGCCGCCCAGCGAAGTCGCGCCCGCCCCCGTCCCCCTCCCGCGCCCAGCACCCGCACCAGCAGCGCCAGGCCGAACAGCGGCACGAACACCTCCCTCGTCAGGGACAGGAGCCCCCCCAGGACGCCGGTCGCGGCGGCACCGCGGGCGCCACCCGCCCCGGTGAGGAACGCCAGCGCGAAGGCCGCGAGCAGGCAGGCCGAGAGCGGCTGTTCCACCAGCGTCGTGTCGTTCACGACGAAGTAGGGGTAGATGGCCACCAGGAGTCCGGCGGCGAGGCCCGCTCCCGGTCCCCCGGCGCGACGGCCGAGCGCGAACGCGAGCACGGCGGTGATCGCCCCGAGCACGGACTGACCGAGAATGATCACCACCGGGGACGCGCCGGCCACGGTCTCCAGGCCCGCGAGGAAGATCGGGTACAGGGGCGGCCGGTTCGCCCAGGCATCCCCGAGCCCGTAGTAGTAGCGGAAATGGAGCCCCTCACCCGAAAGGAGGTTCTGCGCCATCTCCCGATAGAATCCATATCCTCGCAGACCCCAGGGACGGAGGTTCAGGAGGAATCCCGCAACCACCCTGAGCGCGAACGCCAGGAGGAACACGCCCCACGCGGCGGTCGTGCCCGACCGCCTTCCGCCCTTCAGTGCCGCGTTCGCCACGCGGTTCTCCACGGGTCACTCACCCGCCCTCTCCCGGACCGCGTACACCGGACGATCCAGCGTCCGCGCGTGAACTCGGCCCAGGTACTCGCCGAGGACACCCAGCGCGAAGAGCTGCGCCCCCGAGAACAGGGCGATGACGGAGGCCAGGAACGCGAAACCCGGAACGGCCGAGCCGATGGTCAGGTAGCGGACCACGACGTACCCGAGCACCCCCATCCC
>JALOQY010000356.1 GCA_025459285.1 Planctomycetota bacterium
TTCTGAGTCGCATATGTGCCTCCGGGGGGGGGATTGTAGCGCGTCGATCACCAGTTTCCGCGCCGATTGAGCACGCTTCTTCGTCGCCGGCCGCGCCTTCGAGGCTACAATCCGGTCTGAAGGGGCCAAGGAGCGGCGCGTGGACCTGAAACTCACGGTGACCTGCGAAGTGGACGGCCGGGAGCGCACCTACGACCTGGAGTTCATGAAGGATCTCGTCACTCTCGGTCGGCACAGCAAGAACGACGTCCGTATCCCGGACATGGCCGTGGGGCCGGACCACGCCCGGATCGAGGCGCGCGGAGGTACCTGGACCCTCACCGACCTCGGCACCGGTCCCGCGACCCTCGTGGACGGGAAGCAGGTGGAACCGGGCGTACCCGTCCCCCTTGGCGAGGGGTCCGAGATCCGGGTCTCCTCCTTCCGCATCTCGATCCGCAAGCCGACGCTCCTGCTCGACGAAAGCACCTCCGAGAAGACCTCCATGGTCGCCATGAACATGGTCCGGGAGGTCCTCGGCAGCATCTCGAAGTCCGAATCACCGCCCGTGCTGGAGGTCCTGAACGACAACGAGGCGGGCGCGAAGCTCGAACTGCCCGAGGACCGGGAGTACCGGATCGGCCGCGACAGCGACTGCGATCTCATCCTCAAGCACTGGTCGATTTCCCGCAAGCATGCTCTCGTGAGACGGGCGCTGGACCAGGTCACGGTCGCTGACCTGGGGTCGAAGAACGGCGTCTCCGTGAACGGCGTGAAGATCTCGGAGTCCCGCATCCTCCGGAACGGCGACGTCGTGGCGGTCGGCCACACCGAACTGCGGTTCTCGAGCCCGCTCCACAGCCTCCTCGACAGCCTCGACGGGATCGCCCCCCCGCCGCGCCGCCCGGCCTCCAAGCCGGCCCCGGTCACGGACGCCTCGAAGTCGACACGGACCTTCGCCTCGCCGACGAAGACGGAAGAGGAGAGTTTCGCGCCGGAGACCGGCGAGACCGGGGTCCCCCGCAGATCCTCGACCAGGCTCCTCGTCATCCTCGTGGTGATCGTGGCGATCCTCGCCGGGGTGTTCCTCTTCGTCAGCTAGCCGCCCGTCGGCGTAAGCCCTCATGCGCGCGGAGGCCCCTCGGCGACAGGCTGCCAGCATGGGGCGGATCCCCTACTTCGAGGAGTACTCGTAGCCGTAGCCGTAGGCCCCGGTCGATGAGCGCACGTTGTTCAGGATGGCTCCGGTGACGGAGACTCCCACCCCCTTCAGGGTCTCCTCGGCCCGGCGGACCAGGCGCCAGGAGGTCCGCCCCAGGGAGATCACGAGGAAGACACCGTCCACCTGCGTGGCGAGCACGCTCGCGTCGGTGACCGGGAGGACGGGAGGCGTGTCGAGGATGACCTTCGCGAAGTCCTGCCTCACCTGCTTGAGGATCTCCGCCATCCGGCGGCCTCCGAGCAACTCCGCGGGATTGGGCGGCACCGGCCCGGCGGGCAGGACGAACAGGTTTCTCACCCGTGTCTCGCGCACCGCCGCGGAGAGGTCCGCGGAGCCGACGAGGCAGTTCGTCAGGCCGGGACCGTCCTCGATCCCGAGGGCGCGGTGGACCCTCGGCCTCCGGAGATCCGAGTCGATGAGCAGGACCCGGCCGCGGTCGGCCTCCGCCATGGTGATGGCGAGGTTGAGCGCCACGGTCGTCTTGCCCTCGGAGGGTCCAGCCGACGTGAGGAGGAAGGTCCGGATCTCCTCGTCGCGCCGCGAAAAGAGGATCCCCGTGCGCACCGTACGGAACGCCTCGGCCACGGCGGAGGAGGGCTGCTCCAGCATGGCGAGGTCCTTCCCGGAGGCGTCCTTCCCCTGGATCCGCGGGATGTAGCCGATGTCCGGCATCGCGACGAACCGCTCGAAATCGGCCTTGGACTTGATCGTGTCGTCGAAGAACTCCCGGAGCCAGGCCGCCCCGAGGGAGAGCAGGACGGCCGCGCACGCCGTGAGGACGAACAACAGGAGCTTGTTCGGCAGGATCTGCTGGGCATCGACGAGACGCGCGCGCCGCTCGATGCGGATGTTCTGGATCGTGAGCCGGGCCCCGCGCGCGCTCCCGCTCTGCTCGAAGATCCGCGACAGGGCCGAGTAGCCACGGTCGAGGGACTCCTTCTGCCGGCCGAGCGTGTCCACCTCGCCGGAGAGCGCCTCCAGGCGGGTGTAAAGCTCGTCGATGCGCCGGGCCTCCGCCTCCCTCTCCTCGAACCGGCGACGCAGTTCCTCCGTCGTGGCGCGGTTGCGCGCGGATTCGTCGAAGGTGTCGACGATGGCGGTCTCCATCGCGACGCCGAGTTCCAGCTCGGCGGTCCTCATGCGATCCCGGACCGCCCGGACGGCCGGGTTCTCCTCGGTCAGGTCCGCCGGCAGCCGGAGGCGCTCCTGCTCGATGGACTGCAGGCGGTCCCGGCACCGCGTGACGTCGGAGTTCGAAGACATGACCGGCAGCGAGAGCAGGCGGAAGTTCGCGGCAAGGAGCCGCGCCCGGTCCTCCGGCGAGGTCTCCGCGGTTCGCGCCAGCCGGTGCCTCCCGCTCGGTCCCGTGACGACCGAGAGCCCCGCGGATTCGAGGACCTCCGCGAGATGCGCCTCCGCCGCCTTCCGCAGTACGGCCTCGGTGTCGAGCGCATCCACCCGCGCGGCGATCGCGGCCGCTTCCTGGCGGGGCCGGTTCAGCCGCTCGCCGGGCCACAGATCGGGGTGCTCGCGCCGGAAATCCCGGAGCACCTTCTCGGCCTCCTCAAAGGCCCGGTCGGACTCCTGGCGCTCCCGGTCGAGTTCGGCGACCTTCTCCGCCAGCGCCTCCTTCCGCTCCTCGCGCGATACGTCGCGGTAGAGTTCCGAGTAGAGGTTCACAAGGAAGACGGCGACGCCGGCGTCCGCCGCGCGGCACGTGAGCCGCGCGAGATAGGTGTTCGCGATCGGCTCGGCGCGCACGGCTCCGAGGAGCCCGTCGGGACCGAATCCCCAGAGTCGCCCGATGCACTCGCGGCGCACCGCATCGAGGGCCGCCCGCAGGGGCGCGTCCGGCGCGCGATCGAGGGAGAAGGGGAAATCACGCTCCTCCGCCGGAGATCCGAGGAGGGCCACCTCGTCCTCGTCGAGCGAGGGCCCCAGGCGGTCGGCCGCCACCCGTCCCGCAGACTCGGGGCTCTCCCGGTAGTCGATGCCGAGACGCGACAGGATGAGCCAGGCGGCCCGGTCCAGCGCCTGCTCCGCCCAGTCGAGCTGCGTCCGGAGCAGCGTGTACTGGGTGTTGTAGAAGACGTGGTCCTCCTCGAAGGAGAAGCTGAACTCGTCGGAGGAGCGTCCGGCAGAGCTCCGGATGATCCGGAGTTTCACGTCCGCTTCATAGAAGGGCCGGCGCTTCGCGGCGTAGAGCCACCCCGAGGCGGCCACCGCGAGCGCGATGACGAGGATCAGGATCCAGTGCTTGCGGATGACGTCGCCGGCCTGTTCGAGCAGTGATCCGCGCAACCGGCACCTCTCAGATGAACCGTTCGTCGACCCGGACCACATCGCCCGGAGCCAGCGGCAGATCGGCGGACTCCTGGTCGAACACGGCCTCGAGGTCGATCCGGAGGACCTGCGGTTCGGCCCCCGGACCGGGGCGGAGGACCCGGATGTCGGTGGTCTTCGCGAACTCCTTCAGGCCGCCGGCCAGCGTGATGAGCCGGCTCAGGGTCAGCCCGGTGGCCCAGGGATACTCTCCCGGACTGGCGACGTGTCCGAAGATGTAGACGGGTCGGTTCTCCCGGGAGTCAACGGTGATCGTATCCCCCGGTTCGAGCGCCACGTCGCTCCGGACGTCGGCCTCGGCCACGATGCGCCGGACGTCGATCGGCGGGAGGAAGAACCGCTTCCCGCCGGCGGCGTCGACGCGCATGAGCCGCACGCGTTCGTCCGCTGCTTCCGGGGCGAACCAGCCGGCCATCGTGAGGGCCTGCACGAGGGAGATCCGGTGGTCGTCGGGCAGCGGGTAGTTCCCGGGCTTGCCGACCGCCCCCGCGACATAGAAGCTCTTCGGGGCGTAGGAGACCGCTCGGACCGTGACGTAGGGCGAGGTGATCTCCCTCCCGTAGAGAAGACGGAGCTCCTCCTCGAGTGTCGGGATGCGCTTCCCCGCGGCCATTACCGTCACGGGCGCTTCGCCCGCCACCCGGTTCTGCAGGAAGACGGGAAGGGTACCGTCGGCCGGCAGCTTCCGGATGATCGTGAGTTCGGGATGCCCCTGCACCCGCACCTCGATCTCGTCGCCGGGCCCGAGCGGGTAGTCCCTCGGGACGCTCTCCATGGACCACTTCGCGAGTTCGTCGGAGTTGCCGGGGACCTCGATCGGACCGGGACCGGGCGGCTCCGGTGGACGGACCGGTCCCGGGGAAGAGCACGCGGCAGTGATGAGCAGGAGCACGGACGTGAGCGCGGCAGTGCATCTGGACATGGAACTTCACATTCTAGCAGCCTTTCTGGGCCAAGGACGATCTCTGCGCTGCGACCCTTTACCCCGACAGGTTGCCTGCACGGCGGGTACCCTGAGAGGCATGGGATTCCGGACCTGTCTCCTCGGCCTCCTCCCGGCCCTGTTCCTCGCCGGACTCGACTCAGAGCGTGAGCAACAATCCCGCGCGGCCTCGTTGTCGGCCCCGGCGCGGCCGGAGTGGTGGGCGGGGGGCGGGACCGACTCCCGCGCCGGGGCCGACAACCCTTCGGGCCGGGGTGATCCGCTTCGCGGCGCGTCGTCGCTCCTCGTGGCTGACCGATCGCGGGCTCCCCCGGACCCCG
>JALOQY010000357.1 GCA_025459285.1 Planctomycetota bacterium
CGATCGTCCTGGAGGTGACCATGATCCGCATCCTCGTCCTCGCCCTCGGCTTCCTCGCCGGCCCGCCCGCCGACGTGTTCCGGTTCGACTCCGGGGGGGCGCACCACTTCGAGGGGTACGGCGCGTGGCGGGTCACCGTGGACCGGGAGGGGAACCTCGCCATCGTCCACCAGGTGGCCGACGAACGGCGGGAGTTCCCCGCGGTCCGCCTCGCGGCAGCGGAGGCCGAGGCCCTGTGGAAGACGATCGACGCGGCGGGCCTCGTCGAATCGAGCGTCCCCGGGCGGCCGGGAGTGCCCGACGAGGTCGTGGTCACCTTCGCCCTCGAGAAGGTCGGGGCGGAGAAGGTCTCGGTCAAGCTCTGGGCCGCGGACATCGCGCTCCGGCCGCCGCTCGCCATCCTCGGGGCGGCGATGGAGGCGCTCATCGCGAAGCACACCGGGGAGAAGCCCGTCCTCTCGCTGCCCGCTCCGCCGCTGGCCGAGATCGTCGCCGGGACCTGGCTCGACGGCGACGCCGTGGTCACGGCCCTCTTCCTCGCCCCGGAGAGCGCCGGGGCGGTTCCGGTCCACGTGGCCCTGGCGGTGGGGGGGGCCGGTGGGCCCGGTGATTACGGGCTCTTCCCGGCGGCGGCGTTCCGGGCGGTCGAACTCGAACCGGGCGCCGTGACGCTCCTGCGGACACCGCTTGGCGGGAAGCCCGCGCCGAAGGCCGTCCTCGCGCTGCGGGGGCCGCCGGCGAAGGACCTCGACGTCCACGAGATCATCGACGGAGTGGACCCCGCGGGGCTGGTGCTCTTCGGAGCGCCGGCGCGCGGCGACGCGGTCACCGTGGACCGCCACCTCGTCCTGGCGGGAGGGCGGGTCGAGGTGAGGCTCGCGGCCCCGGGCGGCGACTTCTTCCATCCGGAGAAGATGGAGATCGCGCGGGTCCCGCGCCGGATCCCCATGGCCGGCGACGACCCCGAAGGACCGAAGGGCCATGTCCGCGTGGAGTGGACGGCGGACCCGCGCGTCACCCTCCTCGCGGGAGAGGCGGGGGAGAAGCGGATCCGGAGCCACTTCACCGACCCGCGCTGCCCGTGGGCCGAGCGGCACGTGGGCTGGCTTGCGGACCTGTTCATCCTGGAGTACCGGGAACCCGCGGAACTGCGGTTCGTCCTCGACACCACGCCGGTGCGGCGCGGCGGCCGGATCCCCGACACCTGGCGCGGCTACGGCGCGCTCAGCGTGGAGAGCATCTACCCGAACGGCTTCGGCGGCTCCTCGTCGAACCTCGACCTCCCGCCGGTGCTCGTCGTGCCGGAAGGCACCCCGATCCGCGAGGTCGCCTTCCGATAACGCATTCTTTCCCCCTCCGGCGGGCCGGCGGCATAGTGCGGACACCATGATCGAGGTTTTCACGAAGGGCCGCCGCAAACTGTTCGTGCTGGACACCAACGTCATCCTGCACGACTCGGACTGCATCGACCAGTTCGAGGAGAACGACGTGGCGATCCCCATCACCGTGCTGGAGGAGATCGACCGGTTCAAGCGCGGGCGGGAGGACATCCACGTCCAGGCCCGGCGCTTCCTGCGGCGCCTCGACGAGATCACCGGCGACCTGCTCTCGGAGGGTGGCGTTCCCCTGGGCGACGGGCGCGGCTCGATCCGGGTCGTCGTGGGCGGCACGCTGGACCCGCGGATCCAGGAGGCCTTCGCCGGCGACACCCCGGACCACCGCATCCTCAACACGGCCCTCCGGATCAAGGAGCGGACCCGCAACCGCCGCGTGGTCCTCGTGACCAAGGACACGAACCTCCGGCTGAAGGCGAAGTCGCTCGGGGTCATTGCCCAGGACTACAAGTCGGACAAGGTCGAGACGGTGGACGCGATGTACAAGGGGAAGCGGGTCATCGACGACGCTTCGCCGCGGCTCATCGATGCCCTCTACCAGAGCCCCCGGGAGGTGATGGCGGTGGAGTTCCCCCTCCGGCCGCCTCCCGTGCCGAACGAGAACTTCGTCTTCCGGAGCGGCTCGAAGTCCGCGCTCGCCACGTACCGGGCGGCAGAGAAGAAGTTCGTGCGCGTGGAGAAGCAGCCCGCCTACGGGATCCAGCCGCGCAACGCCGAGCAGATCTTCGCGCTCGCGGCGCTCCTCAACGAGTCGATCCGCCTCGTGACCCTCACCGGGAGCGCCGGCACCGGGAAGACGCTCCTCGCGCTGGCCGCCGCGCTGGAGTGCCGGAAGAACTACCGGCAGGTGCTGCTGGCGCGGCCGGTGGTGCCGCTGAGCCACCAGGACCTCGGGTACCTGCCCGGCGACATCGAGGAGAAGCTCGACCCGTACATGCAGCCGCTCTACGACAACCTCGCCGTCATCCGCGACCAGTTCGGGGACAAGGACGCCGCGGCCCAGCGGCTGAACGAACTGCGCGAGACCGGGAAACTGGAGATCACGCCGCTCGCCTACATCCGGGGCCGCAGCCTGCCCCGCATCTTCTTCATCGTGGACGAGGCGCAGAACCTCACGCCCCACGAGGTGAAGACGATCATCACGCGGGCCGGGGAGGGGACGAAGATCGTCCTCACCGGGGACATCCACCAGATCGACCAGCCCTACCTCGACTCGCTGTCGAACGGCCTCAGTTACCTGATCAGCCGCATGAAGGGGCAGCCGATCTACGCCCACGTGACACTGGAGAAGGGCGAGCGCTCGGAGCTGGCCGACCTCGCGAGCGACCTGCTGTAGCAGGGCGGGAAGAATGACCCTGGGTCATTCTTCCCGGATTTCGGGCGGGAGAGGGCCGGCGAGGCTTGACTTGCGGGGCCCTGCGAGCTACGTCATTCTCCGTGGGCGAACACGACGTGGAACTGCGGGGGGTCACCCGGATCCTCGGGGGGCGCCGGGTCGTCGACGGAGTTTCGCTCTCGATCCGCCGCGGGGAGTTCTTCTCCCTCCTCGGCCCGTCGGGGTGCGGCAAGACCACCCTCCTCCGGATGATCTCGGGCTTCGACGCCCCGGACGAGGGTCAGGTCCTCCTCGGCGGCAAGGAGACGCTCGGTCTGCCGCCGCACCGGCGCGACGTGAACCTCGTCTTCCAGAGCTACGCGCTCTTCCCGCACCTCTCGGTGGGGGAGAACGTGGCCTTCGGGCCGAAGCTCCGGGGGAAGCCGGGCATCCCCGACCTCGTGGCGAGGGCCCTCGAGCGGGTGCGGCTGGAGAAGTACGAGGAGCGCCGGCCGGCGACGCTCTCCGGCGGCGAACAGCAGCGGGTGGCCCTGGCCCGCGCCATCGTGAACGGGCCGCGGGTGCTCCTCCTCGACGAACCCCTCGGGGCGCTCGACCGCAAGCTTCGGAAGGGGCTCCAGGAGGAACTGCGACGGCTCCAGCGTGAACTCCGGATGACCTTCCTCTACGTCACCCACGACCAGGAGGAGGCGCTCTCCATGTCCGACCGCATCGCGGTGATGCGGAGCGGCCGGATCGAGCAGGTGGGGAGCCCGGAGGAGATCTACGAGCGGCCCGCGAACCGCTTCGTGGCCGAATTCGTGGGGACCGCCAACCTCTTCGAGGGGACGAGCGACGGGGCCCTGCTCCGGACCGAGGACGGCTGGGAGTTCCCGTGCGCCGAACGCGGACCGGCCGCCGCGCTGCTCCGGCCGGAGAACTTCCGGTTCGGCCCGGATGGCCGGCCGGCCACCGTGGAGGAGGCGCTGTACCTCGGCGCCACGACGCGGGTGATCCTCCGGGCCGGCGCGCGCCGCATCGTGGCGGAGAACGACGACATCGACTTCCGGCCCGGCGCAGAGGTCAAGGTGAGCTTCGCGCCCGAGGATTCGAGGATCCTGCCGCGATGACGCGGGGTCGACTGGCCGGGCTCCTCCTTCCGCCGGCAGGGTGGCTCCTCCTCTTCCTTCTCGTGCCCGCGGGGTTCATCGTCGTCGCGGCCTTCGAGGGCGGCGGACTCGAGGTGCTCGGCACGGCGAGCACCTTCGGGCTGGTGCGCCGGTCCCTGGTGATGGCGGTCCTCTCCACCATGCTCTGCCTGCTCCTCGGCTATCCCCTCGCGTGGTTCATCGCGGGCTGCCGGCCTCGCGCCCGGAACCTGCTCCTGTTCCTCGTGGTGCTGCCGTTCTGGACGAACCTGCTGGTCCGGACCTACGCGCTCCTGTTTCTCCTGCGCCCCTTCGAGTGGCACCACACGCCGGGGGCGGTGCTCCTCGGCATCACCCACAACTTCCTGCCGTTCATGGTGCTGCCGCTCTACGGCTCCATCGAGCGGCTCCCGCGAAGTCTCCTGGAGGCCGCCCAGAACCTCGGGGCCTCCCCGGCGCGGGCCTTCGTGAAGGTGGCCCTGCCGCTCACCGCGCCGGGGATCGCCGCCGGCTGCATCCTCGTCTTCATCCCCGCGCTCGGGACCTTCGCGATCCCCGAACTCCTCGGCGGCGCCTCGGTGCGCATGATCGGGAGCCAGATCGACCACTGCTTCCGCCACCGGGATCCGGCCGCGGGCGCCGCGCTGACCCTCCTCCTCATCGCCGTCACCCTCGGGCTCACGTGGGTCTATCACCGCCTGCGGCGGACCGGGGGGATCGTGTGAGGAGGATCCTCGGCGCGTACACCTTCGTCATGCTGCTGGTGCTCTACGCGCCCATCCTCGTGATGGTGCTCTTCAGCTTCAACGAGTCGAAGTACCAGGTCCGCTGGGTGGGCTTCACGCTGAGCTGGTACGGGAAACTCTTCGGGAACCGGGAGATCGGGGACGCGCTGCAGAACACGCTCGTCCTCGCCGTGACCTCCGCCGCCGGGGCCACGGTGCTCGGC
>JALOQY010000055.1 GCA_025459285.1 Planctomycetota bacterium
CGATATCCGGCGCCGCTACCGGCGCGCCTCCGCCGGCCTCGTCGCGTTCTTCGTCCTGCTCCTCGCCGCACTGGCCGCGGCCGCCGCCTCCACGGTGCCGGCCCAGCTCCGCGAGGGCCGTCTGACCTCCGCGCTCCTTCGCGCCGACTGGCTCTCCTCCCGCGGGGAGGGCGCCGCGGCGGTGGCCGAGGGTCTCCGGGCCCTCGACGTCGCCGCGCGCGAGGGCACGCCTCTCCGGACCGCCGCCCTCGGAGGCCGGGAGGAGGACGACGCGGGGCGGATCCTCCGGCTCCACGAGTGGACCTCCCGTCTGCGCGTGGGCGAGCCCCGATGGTCCGCCGCGCTCCACCGGGCCTGGCTCGCCCGGCTTCTTCTCGCGCGAAACGAGCCGCGATTCTCGCTCGCCGTCTCCGAGGAGGTCCTCCTGCTGGCGCCGAACCACCCGGCGCCGCTCGAGGACACCGGCCTCGCCCTCCTCCTCCTCGGCCGCCCCCGGGGCGCCCGGCTGGCCTTCGAAGACGCCCTCGCGCTCTGCGGGGCGGACGACGTCCGGAGGGACCGCCTCCCCCGGTACATCGGGGTCGCCAGGGCCTTCGAGGAGGCCGCGGCCGCGGGGGGAGACGACGCCTACCGGCGGGCGCTCGACCTCGCGCGGGAGGCCGGGCTCCCCCTCTCCGGGCGGCCGCCGGGGAACCGCTGAACGGCGGACCTGTTCGTTGACTCCGGAGGCCCTCGCGGGGTATAATTCCCGTTTCCGCTCCGGTTTCCCAACCTCTTTTCCGGGAAGACCTTATGTCCACACCGCCCGCCGGGGAGAACATCCGCCGGCTCCGCCTCCAGGACGAGATGAAGGACTCGTACCTGCGCTACGCGATGAGCGTCATCGTCTCGCGTGCGCTGCCCGACGTACGGGATGGCCTCAAGCCCTCCCAGCGGCGCATCCTCGTGGCGATGCACGACCTCAATCTCTCGCCGCGGAGCAAGCACCGGAAGTGCGCCAAGATCGCCGGCGACGCTTCCGGCAACTACCACCCCCACGGCGAAGGCGTCGTCTATCCGACGCTGGTGCGCCTCGGTCAGGACTTCACCATGCGCGCGCCGCTCGTGGATCCCCAGGGGAACTTCGGCTCCATCGACGGCGACCCGCCGGCGGCCATGCGGTACACCGAAGCCCGCCTGGCCGGCCCGGCTTCGGAGATGCTCGAGGATCTCGAGAAAGAGACGGTGGACTTCGTCCCCAACTACGACGACCGGCTGAAGGAGCCCACGGTCCTGCCCGGCAAGTTCCCCAACCTGATCGTGAACGGGGCGAACGGCATCGCGGTGGGCATGGCCTCGTCCATCCCGCCCCACAACCTCCGGGAGGTCGTGGCCGGCCTCGTCGCGCTGATCCGGAACCCCGACCTCGGGCTCAAGGAGCTGCTCGAGGTGCTGCCCGGTCCGGACTTCCCCACCGGCGGGCTCATCTGCGGGCGCGCCGGGATCTTCGAGGCCTTCGCCACCGGCCGCGGCCTGCTCACCTGCCGGGGCCGGGTGGAGATCGAGGATCGCGGGCGTGACCGGCAGGCCATCATCGTCACCGAGATCCCCTACAACCTGAACAAGACCCGCCTGATCGAGACGATGGCAGGCTGCGTCCATTCCGGCCGGATCGAGGGGATCTCGTCGATCAACGACGAATCGGACCGGGAGGGGATGCGCATCGTCGTGGACCTGAAGCGCGGCGAGGACCCGCGGGTCGTGCTGAACAACCTCTACCAGCACACGCCGCTGCAGGACACCTTCTCCGTCAACATGATCGCCCTCGTTAACGGCCGCCCGCGCACGCTCGGCATCCTCGAGCTCATGAGGGAGTACGTCCGCCACCGGATGGAGGTCGTCCGGCGCCGCACGCAGTTCCTGCTCGACAAGGCCGAGGCCCGCGCCCACATCCTCGAGGGGCTCCTCAAGGCCCTCGACCACATCGACGAGGTCATCGAGACGATCCGCTCTTCCGCCGACATCCCGAGCGCCCGGGCCGCCCTCATGGCCCGCTTCGATCTGAGTGGGCTCCAGGCCGACGCCATCCTCGAGATGCGCCTCTCCCGCCTCACGGCCCTGGAGCGGGGCAAGCTCGAGGAGGAGCTCGCGGCCCTCCGCGTGCAGATCGCCGACTACCGGGCCATCCTCGCCGATGAGGGCCGGGTGCGGGCCATCCTCGTCTCGGAGCTCTCCGACCTCGCCGCCCGCTTCGGGGACGACCGCCGCACGGAGATCACGGAGGAGGCCTCGGAGTTCATCCGCGAGGACCTCATCGCCGAGGAGCAGATGGTCGTCACGCTGACCCATTCGGGCTACGTGAAGCGCCTGCCCCTGTCCACCTACCGCACCCAGGCCCGGGGCGGGAAGGGCATCACCGGCGCCGACCTCAAGGAGGGCGAGGACTTCATCGAACAGCTCTTCGTGGCATCGACGCACGACATGGTCCTCTTCTTCACCGACCGGGGGAAGGTGTACTGGAGCAAGGTCTATCAGCTTCCCGAGGCCGGCCGGGTGTCCCGCGGGCGGGCCCTCGTGAACGTCCTCGAACTCGACCCCGGAGAGACGATCACCTCGGTGATCCCCGTCTCGGGCTTCGAGGGGGAGAGCTACATCTTCATGGCCACCGCGAAGGGCACCGTGAAGAAGACGCCCCTCGAAGCCTACTCCCGCCCCCAGAAGGGCGGCATCAAGGCGCTCGTCCTCGACGAGGGGGACGAACTGATCGGAGTCCGCCTCACCACCGGACGCCAGGAGGTGATCCTCGGGACGGCGAAGGGCAAGGCGATCCGCTTCAACGAGGAGGAGGCCCGCCCCATGGGCCGCGTGGCCCACGGGGTCCGCGGCATCCGGCTCGCGGACGACGATCGCGTCGTGGACCTCGCCATCGTCCGGGAGGGCGCCGACATCCTCACGGCCTGCGAGCGCGGCTTCGGGAAACGGACGCCCGTGTCCGAGTACCGGCTGCAAAGCCGGGGCGGCCAGGGGACGATCAACATCCGGGCCACGCCCCGCAACGGGGCGGTGGTGGCGGTGAAGGACGTCTCCGACGAGGACGACCTGATGCTGATGAGCGAGGACGGGATGGTGGTGCGGATCCGGGTCACGTCGATCTCGGTGATCGGCCGGGCCACACAGGGCGTCCGCCTCATCCGCCTGCGCGAAGGCGACCGGCTCGTCTCCGCGGCGAAGGTCCCGCCCTCCGAGGACGAGGAACTCGACTCGCTTTCCATCGCGGAGCACACCGCCACGTTCGGCTCCGGCGACGAGGAGTGATCACTCGGTGAGCGAGGACCCCTTCGGGAGCTTGACGGAGAACGAGGTCGAGACCGGGCCCGGGGCGGCAAAACGCACGGTGTAGGTTCCCGTGCCCCGGTCGAGCGTGGCCGTGAACTTCGCGCTGCCGGGTTTCCCGGCGACGGCTGCCGCAACCGGTCCGTCCGGTCCCTCCAGCACGACGCTCGCCGGATCGAGGCCCGTTCCCTTCAGGGCGATCTTCACCAGCGCGCCCTCTGCCGCCTCGAAGGAGAACGACCCCTCGTGGGTGCCCTTCCCCTTCGCGTTGGCGGCGCCGAGCTTCACCTTGACCGAGAGCGACCAGGTCCCCGTCTCGGAGCCCGCGGCCTCGGCGAGCCGAAGGACGAGCAGGTGGCGGCCGGTGTATGTCGCGACGTGGCCGGAGATCGCGGTCACGCCGGTGAGGATGCGCGTTCCGTCGAGGGCCGCGAGATCGACCACCAGGGGGAAACCCGCCTTGCGATTCGCGCCGGCGGCCTTGAGCTTCACCGTCAGGAGGTCTCCCGCCACGAGGTCGATCCCCGCCGCGTCCACGTCGGCGCGGCCGGAGGTCGAACCGGCGATGGCCCCGCCCGTTCCGAGGTGCGGCATCCCGGGCGAAAGCAGGTAGATCGTCGTCGCGGGCGTCAGGGGCGAGACGTTGCCCACCCGGTCGCGCGCCCGCACGCGGACCGGCACGGCGCCGGCCGTCGCGGGCCGGGCCACCGGGACCGCGCCCGGCACCACGGCAGTCCAGTCGGTGAAGGTGGTCCCGTTGTCGAACGTGACGGAGAACACGTCGAGTCCCGATCCGGCGTCGGAGGCCGAAAGCTCGACGACGAGCCCCTCCGCGGGCGCCACGTAGGGCCGTCCGCCGTTGACCGTGAAGGCCGTCACCGATGGCCCGGTCTGATCGAGGGCGATCATGTCCGAAGCCGTGCCCGAGACGTTGCCCGCCCCGTCCCGCACCTGCGCCTCGATGTTCTTCGCCCCGTCTCCCGGAAGGAGGTCGATCGCGGCGTTTCCCGCCCAGGGCACCCAGGCACCGAACGTCGCCTCCCCGGTCCGCCGGAAGCGCATGTGCGAAAGGCCGGAGCCACCCGAGTCCACGGCGGTGATCGACAGCTCGACGGGGAGCCACCCGGTGAAGGCGTTGCCGGAGTCGACGAGGAAAGAGGTGATCGTCGGAATCGTCGGATCGAGGCCGATCGAGTCGCTCACCGTCCCCGAGACATTGCCCGCGAAGTCCCGGAACTCCGCCTCCACGGTCTTCGCCCCGGCGCCCGCGGTCAGGGTGTGGCTGACGACGGGGGCCACGTTCACCCAGTCGCCGAAGACCCCGCCCTGGTTCCGCAGGCGGAGCTGCGCCACTCCCGATTGCGCGTCCGAGTGCGAGAGGGTCACCTGTACCGTGGTCGAGTTGATCCAGGCCGCCCCGCCGGCGAGGGCGATGGCGCAGTCGAAGGGCGCCGTGACGTCGTAGATGATCGAGTCGGACTTCGGCCCCGACACATAGCCCTGGAAGTCCCGGAACTGGACCTCCACCGTCCGCTCGCCTTCCGACGCCGGGAGGGTCCACGGGATGCTCGCGGAGAGCGACCGCCAGTCCCCCCACGCGCCGCCAGCGTTGCGCAGGCGCAGGTCCGTGACCGTCGCCCCGCCGGCCTGCCAGGAGAGGTAGAGCGTCACCGAGGTGGATCCGGTCGCCCGCGCGCCGCCGTCGATCGAAAGGGTGCCGGTGGGACTCGGACTGACGTAGAGGTAGGCGCTGCCGGCCCCCGTGGTCGTCCCCACATCGTTCCCCGGGGCGCCGACCACGAAGTCCGCGAGTCCGTCGCCGTTGGTGTCCCCGGCATAGGCGAGGGCCTCGCCGAAGCGCATGCCGTCGTTTTGCCCCTCGATGGTCCACATCTCGCCACCGCCGGCGCCCGAGAAGGCCCGGACGATGCCGGTGACGTTCTGGCTCGAGTCGTAGGCCAGGTTCGCCCCCACGATCGGGTCGGCGACCCCGTCCCCATCCAGATCGCCACCCCCCGCCACCGCGTATCCGAACTGGTCGTAGTCCGCATCTCCCTCGGCGAAGCCGAGCATGTCGCCGAAAGCCGTCACGAGCCACACGCTGCCGTTCTCCGTCATGCCCGCACCCTCGTCGAGGGGCGCGCCGATGATCACGTCGTCCGCCCCGTCCCCGTCGAGATCGCCCGCGCAGGAGACCGAGAACCCGAAGAGACTGTCGGAAGAGGGGCCGTACCAGGTGTACAGGGTGCTCCCGTCCACCCCGGAGAAGAGCTTCACGTAGCCGGGAAAGGTGTTGCCGTCGGAGGAGGTCCCCCACGAAGCGCCCGCCGCGATATCCAGCGTGCCGTCCCCGTCGAGATCGCCCGCGTAGCTCACCGCGTCGCCCAGTCGGTCGAGGTAGGCGTCCCCGTAAAGCCGAAGGAGCGCGCTGCCGTCCGCACCGGAGAAGACGGTCACGCTGCCGGTCTGGTTCCCCTTCCCGTCGGTGGCGAGGGGCGCTCCCACCGCCACATCGTCGCTGCCATCCCCGTCGAGGTCCCCGACTCCCGCGACGCTGTACCCGAACTCGTCGCCGTTCGTCGCCCCGGTGAGGGCGTGGAGGATCGACCCGTCCTTCCCCGAGAACACCCGGGCGTAGCCGCCGAGGTAGGCTCCCGCGATGAAGTCGTCATGACCGTCGCCATTCACGTCCCCCGCGCCAGCCACCACGAAGCCGAACGCGTCGCCCGAGGACGCTCCGGTCCGCGTGTAGAGGACCGAACCGTCCGCCCCGGAGTAGACCTTCACGTGCTCCGCCCCCCGGGCGCTGGCGATCACGTCCGGGGAACCGTCGGCATCCACGTCCCCGGCGGGCGCCACGAACCACCCGAGGGCCTCGTCGGTGGCCGATCCGTTGAACGTCCGGGACCGGAGATGGGGCCCCGCCCCGGCGCCGGAGAATGATAGAATGAAGAAAACGAACACGGCCACGGCCGCTTCGCGTGCTCTCATGGCTTCGTCTCCGACATCCGGTCCACCGTCTCCCGGTTCCGCAGAGTACACGATACCGCGAACGGGAAAACTCCGAAACCCGGAAAAAGTTTGACGGTTTGACATGGTGATCGCCGATGATGTGCGGGGAGGGACGGTATGAAGAAGGTGTTGGCGCTGTTCCTGGCCGGGCTCATGCTCGTCCTCATCCCCGTCGAGCTCGCCTCCGCACGGGGCGGAGGTCGATGGCTCCGGGGGGTGAGTGGCGGGCGGGGCAGCCGGAAGGACGCCGAGAAGCTGCGCGAGCGCACGCGGCGAGAGGACGCGGACGCGCTCCTCCGCGATGCGGCCGCGAACCGGAGAGGCACCTAGGTTCGACCGCATGCCGCGGGGAGGCGGGGCTGGTCCCCCGTCTCCCCTGTTTGATTCTCTGTCCGAGGAGAAAACACTGGTGCGCCCGGTCCTCCTGGTCCCCCTTCTCCTCCTTGCCGCTCCCCTGCTGATGGCCGGGAACTCCAAGCTGCTGGAAACCGCCCGGCTCCAGGATCGTGAAGGCAAGTGGGAACAGGCGGTCTCCTCGGCCCGCGAGGCGCTGGCCGCCGATCCGGCCGATCCGTCCACGGCCCGATTCCTGCAGGATCTCCTGCTCCGCGTGAGCAGCCCGGCCGCCGCCGCCGAAGTCGCGGTGACGGGGGCCCCCCCCGCGGTGACGACCTGGATCGGCTCGCGGCTCCTGGATCGGAAAGCCGCCGAGGAGGCGCTCCGGAAGCTCGGCGAAGCGGAGGGTCCACCGCCGGGCGTGTTCCTCGACCTGGCCCGCGTCCAGCTCGCGATGGGCCGGGCGAAGACCGCCGAGGCCACCGCCCGTCAGTACACCGACCTCGTCCCCGACGACTGGGAAGGCCAGTACGTGCTGGCGCAGGCGCGGCGCGCCGCCGGCAGCCCCCGCGGGTCGGACAGCGCGCTCTCGAAGGCCCTGGAACTCTCGCCGGGCCAGTACGAGGCCGCCTGCCTGTACGCGGAGGTCCTGGCCGCCCTCGGCGATGACGCGAAAGCCCGCGGCGTGCTCGTCAAGGCCCTCGAACTCTATCCCCAGAATCCCGACCTCCTCCTGGCCCTCGCCACCGACCAGATCCGGAGGGAGGAGATGTCCCTCGCGGAACAGACCCTCCTCCGCCTGATCGAGCTGCGTCCGTCCTCCCCCGCCGCCTACGGCCGGCTGGCCGAAGTGCGCTTCGCCCTGGGCCGGCTCGACGACGCCGAGGCGGACGCCCGGAAGGCCCTCACGATCGCTCCGAACGACGCCCGCACCCTCGCCACCCTCGCCTTCGTGCTGGAGAAGAAGGGAGAGCTGGACGAAGCGCTCGCCCACTATGCCAAGGCCTCCACCCTCGTCCCGACGGATGCCCAGTTGCTGGTGGACATAGGCTTCCTCCACACCCTCCTCGGCCGGTACGCCGAGGCAGAGGCGAATTTCCGGAAGGCGCTCACCCTCGACCCGGAGCACGAGGAGGGCAACCTGAAGCTGGGCGTCCTCTACTATCAGGAGAAGAAGTACAAGGATGCCCGCAAGGTCTTCGAGAAGGTGCTCCGGGGGGATCCCGGCAACCCGGCCGCGAACCGGTATACGGGGTACGCCCTGCTGGCGGAAGGCAAGGCCCGGGAGTCCGTCAACTACTTCGAGCGGGCGCTGAAGACCGACCCCGCCGACATCGGCAGCAAGCGGATGATCGGCCGGGCCTGGCTGGAACTTGGCCGGGTCGACGAGGCGATCCGGGTCCTCCTCGAGGCGGTGGACCTGGATCCGAAGGACTCCATCACGCGGTTCACCCTCGGGAAGGCGTATGAGGAGAAGGACGACTACGACAGCGCCGAGGAGTTCTACCGCAAGTCGATGGAACTCGACCCGCTCTATCCCTTCCCGGTGCTCTACCTCGCGGAACTCGTCGACGAGATCCGCGAGAAGCCGAAGGAGGCCCTCCCTCTCTACAAGAAGTACCTGGAACTGGGAGGAGCCGATCCCTTCGCGGACGTGAAGGCCCGGATCGAGCAGATCGAAAGAACCGCGAAGTAGGCTATCATGCCGTGGTCCGCCGGACCCCTCCGAGGCATCCCCGGCGGATCCATGCGCCCATGAACCGGCTCCTGCTCCGATCCGAGGCCGCCATCGAGGAACTCATGGTCTTCCTTCAGGAGGGCTTTCGGGCTGCCGGCTTCTCCCGCGCCGTCCTCGGCCTCTCCGGGGGGATCGACTCCGCGCTCTCCGCCGCCCTCGCCGCGCGCGCTCTCGGGCCGGAGAACGTCTTCGCGATCCTCATGCCCTACCGGACCTCCGACCCGTCGAGCCTGACCGACGCCCGAGCGGTGATCGCGAAGACCGGCATCCACGAGATCGTCGAGGAGATCACGCCGCAGATCGACGCCTACTTCGCCCGCCACCCCGAAGCCGATCCCGTCCGGCGCGGGAACAAGATGGCGCGCGAGCGGATGACGATCCTCTACGACTGGTCGAAGAAGCTCCCCGCCCTCGTGGTCGGCACCGGCAACCGGACCGAAGGCCTCCTCGGCTACACGACCCTGTGGGGGGACAACGTCTGCGCGCTGAACCCCCTCGGGAACCTGCTGAAGACCCACGTCCGCCAGCTGGCCCGCGCCCTCGAACTGCCGCCCCGCGTGATCGCGAAGCCGCCGAGCGCGGACCTCTGGGCGGGCCAGACCGACGAGGGGGAGATGGGCATCACGTACGAGGCCGCGGACCCGGTGCTCATCGCGCTCTTCGACCGGGGGCTCTCCCGGGACGCCGCCGTGGCCGAGGGTTTCGACGCCCGCGTCGTGGACCGGGCCCTCGCCCTCCACCACGCCTCGGCCTTCAAGCGCCGCCTGCCGCCCTCCGCCCCGCTCTCCCCGGCCGCCTTCGCGGGCTGATTTAGGGGCTTGCGCCCCGCGGGCCGCGGCCTACAATCGGGGAGTTCGGACACCGTCCGGGATCGGAGGCATCCATGCGCAGACTCCCCGTCCTCATCTGTTCCCTCCTTCTCCTCGCACCGGGAGTCCTCGCGGACACCGTCGTGCTGAAGAACGGCCGGTCCTTCGAAGGCCGTGTCGTCAAGGAGACGCCGACCCACGTCCACCTCAAGGTCCCCGGCCTCGGCGAACAGCCGATCCCGAAGTCGGACATCAAGGAAGTGAAGAAGGGGCCGACCATCTTCGACGAGTACGACGCGAAGAAGGCCGGGGTCGTGAAGGACGACGCCGACGGCCACTACAAGCTCGGCTTGTGGTGCGAAGAGGTGAAGCTCAGGCAGGAGGCGAAGACCGAGTTCGAGGCCGCGATGGCCGCCGACCCCGAACACGCCGGGGCCCGGACGAAGCTCGGCTTCGTCCGCTACAAGGGCGAGTGGCTCACGAAGAAGCGCCACGCCGAGGTGATGAAGGAACTCGCGAAGAAGGAGGGCGAGATCCTCGCCGCCCTCGCTCTCGCCGATCCCCACGAAGACCGGGAGGCGCGCTTCGCGATCGGTTGCCCGAAGGAGTGGGAGAAGGAAGCCGCCGCCGGCTCCGTGGCCTTCGCCGGTCCGGAACTCGGCGGTGCGCCGGTGCGGATCGAGTTCACCCTGGGCCAGCTCGAAGACTCCCTCGAGACCTTCGTGGAGGACACGACGAAGGCCCTGAAGCGGATCCACGAGGACCTCGCGCCGCTCGGGGATCCCGCGGATGCGAAGCTGCTCGCCGCCCCCGCGAAGTTCCTCGCGTTCGGGTACTCCGAGGACGGGGTGCCCATGGAGCGGCACGAACTCCTCATGGTCGCCCCGGAGGGAAGCTACCGGCTCTTCCTCTCGTGCGCCGCGGGCTATTTCGACCGGCTGAAGCCGTTCTTCGACAAGGTCTCGGCGTCGCTCAAGCGCCTCGAAAGGCCGGCGGACGTCGAGGTGAAGGAGCACGGGTACGCCTGCTGCTACCCCGACGAGAACTGGCAGAAGATCGGGAACTTCCCCCTCGCGGGTCCGGATCGCCAGCCCATGAGCATGCCCGAGGGCTCGACCGTCATGATCCACAAGTCCGCGCCACCGGCCTGCATCGTCGTCCTGCCGGGGAAGAAGGGCGACGGCAGGGCCGACCCGACATCCCTCGAGTCGCTGCGCGATTCGATCGGCAGGATCTTCCCGTTCCCCCACGAGATCGCCGGCGACCAGAAGTCGACCACCGTCGCCGGAGCCTCGGCGCTGGCCGGGGAGTTCACGATCCAGGGCGGACAGATGGGCAGCGGCCACTGGTGCGTCTTCACCTCCGGCGACCGCTACTACGTCGTCATCCTCCTGAACCTGCTCAACCGTCTCGGTCCCCAGTACGCGGCGGAGGATTTCGGCAAGTTCCTCTCCGCCTTCAAGCTCCTCTGACATACTCTCCGGCCGACCGAAGAGACAAAGGAGTCCTGCCATGCCATTCGAACTTCCCGCCCTGCCGTACTCGAAGGACGCCCTCGCGCCCCACGTCTCCCCGGAGACGATCGACTACCACTGGGGCAAGCACCACGCGGCCTACGTCGCGAACCTGAACAAGCTGATCGCCGGGACCCCCTTCGAGGGGAAGAGCCTGGAGGAGATCGTGCGGGGTTCCGACGGCGGCATCTTCAACAACGCCGCGCAGGTCTGGAACCACACCTTCTACTGGCACTCGATGAAGCCCCAGGGCGGCGGCCAGCCCACGGGCGCTCTCGCCGCGGCGATCCAGGCGGATCTCGGCGGCTACGACGGTTTCCGCAAGGCGTTCACCGAGGCGGCGACCACGCAGTTCGGTTCCGGCTGGGCCTGGCTCGTCCTCGACCAGGGCAAGCTGAAGGTCGTGAAGACGGGGAACGCCGACACGCCCCTCCGGAGCGGGATGAAGCCCCTGCTCACGATCGACGTGTGGGAGCACGCCTACTACGTCGACTTCCGGAACGCCCGCCCGAAGTACATCGAGACCTTCCTCGACAAGCTCGTGAACTGGGACTTCGCCGCCACGAACCTGCGGTAGCAGCCTGTCGGCGTAGGCCTCCGCGCTGGTGGGAGCCTCCCGGCGACGGGCGGCCGGCCTCCGGTCATTTCGGCGGCAGGTCGAGGAGCAGCGCGGCGGCCAGATCGGGGAGCGTCCCCCGGTAGCCGTCGATCCGGGACCGGTAGAGCACGGTGCCGAAGGGGTCCTCGAAGACCACGTCGGCGGACCACGGCCCCTCGGCCGAAAGGAGCCGCGCCCGCAGGCTTCCGGCGTCGCGGCCGGGCGGAGCGCCGGGAGCCAGCGCGCTGTAGTCCTTCGCGAGCAGTCCCCGATGGAGCGCCTCCGCGAAGGCCGGCGATCCGCCCTCCGCCGTCACCGCGACCATTGCCGGACGGAGCGACGGGAAGGACGGATGGACCGACGTCTCGGACGTGACCTTCGCCGTGGCGCACGCCGCGATGGTGAGGAGTACCGCGAGGAACACCGCCCGCATCACTGCTCCTTCGTCAGTTCCAGAAGCAGCCGCTTCAACTCGGCAAGCCGGTCCGTCAACTCCTTCACCTCCCGCTTCAGGCCCTCCACGTCAGGCTTCGCCTCCCCGGGAGGCGCCGGGGCGGCGATCTTCCCGTCGAGCTTCGCGAGCCACGCCCGACATCGCTCGGGGATGCTCTCGTCGAGCCACGCCTCGGGGTGCTCCTCGAGGCACTTCGAGAAGACCTCCCGCGCCTCCTCCGGCTTTCCGAGGTGGTAGAGCCCCTCCCCCGTCCGGGCCATCGCCGCCGCGGCATAGTTCCGGTCGGGGGAGGAGTGGAGTCGGCGGAAGACGAGAACACCCTCGGACCACCTTCCGAGGTGGTAGTAGCACTCCCCCACGTGCAGGGAGTCCCGGAGGATCCCCTGCTCGTGGAGAGCCACGTCCTCCTCGGAGGCCGCCTTCAGGCCTTTCTCCTTCACGCGGGTGAACCAGTCGGGTTCGCCCGCCAGGGCCGCGGCGGAGAACGCCGCAACCCCGATGAGAACCGTGAGGACCCGGATCATCGGATCACCTCCTGAGAAGGGCGAAGTGCCCGTCCTTCTCGGCCACCACCATGAGCGAACCGCCGGCGCCGGCGCCCTCGAAGACCCCTCGGGCGTCGGTGAAGCCCTCGGACCGGATCGCCGAACCGTCGGACACCTTCACGAACACGTCCGCCGCGGGCTCCCGCGTGCGCCGGTCCGTGGCGTAGACCCGGACCTTGTCCCCCACCACCTGCAGGGAGACCTCGAGATCGCTCACGATCACGAGACCCGCCGCCGAGAGGTCGCCGGACTTCGCCACGACGAGATAGACACCCTTCTCCTTCGCGGAGAGCGGGACCTCCTCCTCGTGCCAGCGGTAGTCACGGCCGTCCGGCCAGCTCTGCTCGCTCCGGAGGGTCGTGGCGATCCCCGTCAGGTCGATGTCGCTGGCCTTCTTCAGGTCCTTCTTCACCGCCACGAGGAGCATGAGGTCCACGGGGTAGATCCGGAGTTCGAGGCTGGTCAGGTTCTTGCGCGAGACCGTGAGTTTCACCGGCTCTCCGACCCCGAACGTCGCCGATTCCGGGATCTTCAGGGCCTGCTCGGTGAGGAACGCCAGTGCGTCCCGGGCGTCCTCGAACTGCCCGTCCACGTTGTCGTACAGCTCCACGGCCTTCGCCAGGTCCCCCCGCTTGTGGTGGATCTTCGCGAAGAGGTAGCGCACGTGGGGAATGAACGGGCTTTCGGTCTTCGTCCGGCTCCCGGCGTCTTGCCGGAACTTCCCGGTGAGGATCGCCTCGCCGGTGGCGAAGACCTTGTCGTACTCTCCCTGGCCGTAGAAGGACTCGGCCAGGTAGTAGATCACGTCGTCGAGGTGCACGGACTCCCTGTAGCGGCGGATGAAGCGCTCGGCCTCCATGACCGCCTCGCCGAACCGCTCCATCCGGTTCAGCACCGTCACGCTCATCACGTCCGCCTCGTCGGCCATCGTGCTCGTCGGGTAGTGCGCGAGGAACGAGCGGAACCCGTCGAGCGCCTCGTCCAGCATGAGGCCGGTGTCGACGCCGACCACGGGGACCTTCTTCGTATCCTCCGGCTTCCGCTTCAGTTCGAGATAGCGCAGGGCGGTCCGCCAGGTCTCCTCGATCACGGCGTTCGAGTCCGGGTAGTTCCGGACGAGCCGGAGCGTGAAGTCCTGGGCCTCGTAGGGATTGCCGATGCGGCGGTACGTCTCGGCCACCTCGGCCTCCCGCGCGAAGTACTCGTCGGTCACGCCCTTCATCAGGGCGAGCGCCCGCTCGTCCTCGCCGATGCCCTGGTAGGCCGCGGCGAGGAGCCGCCGCTCCCGGGTGTTCTCCGGCCCCTTGCGGGGATTGACTTCCACGAGCTTCTCGTAGGCCTCCACCGCGCCCTTGTGGTCCGCGAGTTCGAAGGCGATGCGCATGAGCATCCCCTGGCAGGACTCGAGGACCTGGTCGAGCAGGCGATAGCCGGCCACGAGCCGGGAGAGACCGTCGCGGGCCGCCTCGTACTTCTTCGCCTTGTAGTCGCGCACGGCGAGCGCGTAGATCTCGTCGGGGGTGATCCCCTCGGACGTACCCGGACGGCCGACAACGCCGGCCTCCGGCACCACGGTGAGCCGCGCGAGGCCGGAGCGGCCGTAGATCGCCGGCTCGTACATCGGGTAGGCGAACGCCGGCAGCGCGGAGTACGTCCCGGGGTGGATGGCCTGCACGAGGTAGCTGAGCTCGGTCTCGCCCTCCGGAACATTGGTCACGAAGAAGACCTGCTTCTCGTCGCGCCGCTCCTCCCAGTCGAAGGGGCCCTTCGACGCGCCGTCCACGACCTCGACGCCGGCGGGCAGGGGATCCTCGACGATCACGTAGGGCAGCTTCTCGCGGGCCTTGAGGACCAGGCGCACGCGGAACTTGTCGCCGGAGCCGGCGCGGTCGATCGTCGCGGCCGCGGCCTCCTTCGGTCGGGACTCGGGGTCCACCACGGTCCACCCGGGCCGAATCTCCTCCGCCCCTTCGCGGACCGCCACCGGCGACACGTACTCGACGTACGTCCGCTCCACCTTCACGAGGTTGCCGGCCGGCTCGATCTTCTCCGCTTCGGTCCAGTAGACGAGGGAGAGCGTGTAGAAGAGGCTGCCCGGCCCGCGCTTCACGATCCGGAGCCGGTTCTCGCCGGCCTTGAGACGGGCGCCGTCCACGATGACCGCGCGATCCTGGTCTCCGGCGATCTTCCCGCCGGCGACGTGGATCTTCTGGTACGGGGTCGGAGCGTCGTTGAGCCACAGCTCGACCTCGAAGTCGGCCCGCCCGATGCCCTTCGCGACGATCCAGTCGGAGATCGCGAGGACGGCGGCGCCCGTGTCGCGCGTCGACTCCCACGCGGGGCCGCGCTTGTGCGCCACGAGCCAGCGGATCGCGCCTTCGACGAGGCCCGCCTCGGGCTCGATCTTCACGAGCGCCCGGATCGCCGAGGCGGTGGTTTCCACGGTGTTCATCACGCCGTGCTTCCCCTCGCCCGGGAACCAGACGAGCCCGTCCTTCTGCGACGCCTTCGCCGCGAGGAGCCGGGCGAGCGCGAGAGCGTTCGGCGCCCGCTTCGTCCGGTCCATGGCGAGGGCGAGATGGGACAGCGCGAAGCTGCCCAGGGCATCGCGATAGCGGTAGAGCTGGTTCAGGTCCTCGAGGTCCGCCGCGCCGCCCGTGGCGAGGGCGTGGAGCAGGAGCGCCTTCTCGGCGTTCCCCTCCGTCGCCTTCACGAGCCGCTTGCCGGCGGCGAGGGCCCGGTCCCGGTGCGGGGAGGAGATGCGGTAGCCTTCCTCCCGGGCCATCTCGATCGCCATGATCGCGAGCGCGGTCATGACCGGATCGGCCCCGGGGGCGACCTTCGAGTCCGCGGCCGCCCGCCGGACGCTGCCGGAGAACCAGCCGAAGCTGCCGTCGCCGTTCTGGAAGGAATAGAGGGCGAGGAGCCCCTGCTCCACGGCCTTGCGGATCTCGGTCTTGAGCTTCGCGTTCGGGCTGCCCGCCGCTCGCAGGGCCTTCTCCGCGGCGATCGCCGGGAGGAACCGGTTCACGGTCTGCTCCAGGCAGCCGTAAGGGAAGCGCCCGAGCCAGACCAGGGATTCGAGGATCGACGAGTCGAGCCCCGCGGACAGCGTGAGGGCCATCTCCCGCGTGCCGGGGATGACCTCGGCGGGGAGCGACAGGACCTCGACGACCTCTTCCGTCACCTCGCCGGACCGCCCCACGACCGTGCGCAGCCCGAGCGGGAGGACGGGGATTCCCGTCTCCGTCGCGTCGGAGGCCGCGGTCGTGAGCGCTTCGGCCTTCAGGCGGGCGAGGCCGTGACCGGAGGCCGAGAACGGCACGTCGAAGGCCCGGATCTCGTGCGGCTTCAGGTTCGCGGTCACCGGCGCGCCGCTGACGGCGAGCTGGCCCGAGCCCTCCACGGTGAGCCGCACGTCCACGGGCTGCGACAGGTCATTGTGCACCGTGGCCGTGGCGACGATCTGGTCTCCCTTCACGAGGAACCGTGGCGTGTCGACGCGCACGGAGAGGTCCCGGCGCGCCACCACTTCTGCCGTGGCCTCGCCCACGAGGGTGGCCTTCGTGACGCCGCGCGTCACGGCCCGCCACGTCGTCAGGTTGTCGGGGAGCGTCACCTTCACCTCGGCGCTGCCGTCCTCTCCGGTGACCACGTGGGGCACCCAGGCCGCGGTGTCGGCGAACCGGCGCCGCAGCGTCGCGGGGACGAGGGGCAGTCCCCCTTCCATGCTCGCGAGCTTCCCGAGGGACGCGTCCAGGTCACCGAGCTGGTTCTCGCGCTCGAGACGCTCGGGCGCGTCGGCTTTCATCTTG
>JALOQY010000358.1 GCA_025459285.1 Planctomycetota bacterium
GGCCGACGCTCCTCCTGCCCCTCCCCTCGGTGTTCGGCATCGGGGTCGCCGGAGGATCCACGCTGTCCGCGCGGATCAGTTCCGACCGGACGTCGCCGGTGATCCCCCTTCTCCTCGGACTCACGGATCCGGCGGGGCGCGACCTGCTTCTGGGGCTTTCGCCGAAGCTCGGTCCCCGGGGCCCCGCGGTGACGAACGTGCCGGTGGTGGTCTCGGGTTCCCAGGTCTTCACCTTCGCGGCGGAGGGAGGAGGCGCGGGACTGGCCTCGATGAAGGTGACCGTCCGCCCGGTCCGACCCCGGGCGACCCGGCTGGAGCATCGGCGGCTCTACACGACATCGGTGGTCAAGGTGAGGGAGGAGATCGATCGCCTGGAGGCGCGGGTGGATGGCCTTGGCGCCGCCGGGGCGATCCTCATTCGACCGGACGGCACGGAATTCCCGCTCTCCGGTGCCGGGGGCCACTACCTGCTCCGCGTTCCGGACGACGAGGACCACCCGGACGGGGTCTACTTCCTGCGGGTCACCGGCGAGGACGCGTCCTCCGACACCCACGCCTTCCAGGTCGCCCGGACCTTTCCTTCCCCGGTGACGATCGGGACGACCGAGCCGCGCATCGGCTGGAGCCTGCCGCCGGGGGGCGAGGACATCCAGGTCCAGTTCATCCGCGTGGCCGACCTCGTCTCCGGGGCGGTGTTCTACGAGGCGGCGCTGCCCGGAGTCGCCGTGGATGCCGAAGTCCCGACCCAGGTCCGCCCGATCGGCTGGCCCTACCAGGTGGAAGTCCGGACGCAGACCCCCGGGCGCAAGGTCGCGGTGGCCGAGGTGACGGTGCCCGGACAGGCCAGGGAGTACAACGTCACGCATCCCTCCGTGAACGACCACGTCTTCGTGGCGGACACGCGGGACCCGGAGGCTCTCGCCTACGAGGCGAAGTACTTCGTGGGGCTGGCCCGGTACACGCAGTCCACCGGCACCTTCGCCCGGATCGCCGACCGGGGGCGCTTCAGCTTCCTGGCCACGGACGACGGCGGCGCGCCGGCCGTCTCGCCCTTCCCCGTCCTCTTCGTCCCCGGTCGTTTCCTGGTCGGCCGGTCCTGGGAGGGCCACCTCTTCGCCGGTCCGCCCCGGTCCACGGCCGGTTACGTTCCGGCGGAGTTCTCCGGACTCTGGAATCTCGTGGGGGTCGAGGGGGGCGCGCCGACCTGGGCCACGGTCCTCATCAACAAGGACTTCTCGTACCGGTTCTGGCGCGGCACGGAGGGGCTCACGCCGCCCGATTTCAGCGGGTCGCTCAGCGACGTGGGGGGCGGCGTGCTGCGTGCCACCGTGGGGGCTCAGGAGTTCGGGAGGATCGCGCTGCTCCCCGATGCGGGAGGAGGCGGGCTCATGACCCTGGACACGCCCGGCGGTGGCCTGTTCCTCGGAGCGAGGCGGAGTGCCTCCACGGCTCACGTGGTCGACTCCTTCTACGACCTCCTCTCGAGCGCGGGGCCGGGCGTCGAGGTCTGGCGGCTCGCCGGGGAGAACCTCGTGGGGCCCGCCGGGGAGAACCTGCCGGTCTCTCTCGGCGAGCCGTGGGAGGGGATGTTCCTGGCCGGAGACGCCGTGGGGATTCTCGCGCCGGAGGGAACGCTCTTCCTCGTCGCCCCGGGCCCGGGCGGCGCGGTCCTCCGTGCCGGTGTGAAGGAGTAGGCCGGGCTTGCGCGGATCCGGCGCGGCGCGCCTCGCCCTGCTGGTCCTGATCGTCACCGCCCTGCGCGCCTTCGCCGCCGTCCGGTTCCCGATGGTTTCGAGCGAAGCCTACTATCACCTGTGGGCGCGCCACCCCGACCTCGGCTACTTCGACCACCCGCCGATGGTGGCGTGGTTCGGGGCGCTCTTCTTCGGCCCGGTGGACGCGAGTCCGCTCGCGGCGCGGAGCGGCCCGATCCTCCTCGGCGCGCTCGGCATCGTCCTCGTCCACCGCCTCGCGCGCGATCTCTGGCCGGGCGGCAGCACCGCCTGGCGCGCGGCGGTGCTCTTCGCCCTCGCGCCGATCTTCTTCGCCGGCGGGGTGGTCCTGCTCCCGGACACCGGCCTCCTGCTCTTCTGTCTGTCGACCTGGATCCTCTTCCTCCGCGCCGTCCGGCGGGGGCCGGCACTCCTCCCCTGGATCCTCGCGGGCCTCGCGGCGGGAGGCGCCCTGCTCTCGAAGTTCCACGCCTACGCGCTGCTGCCGCCGCTCTACGGATACCTCCTTCTCGTGCCCGGCCACCGGCGATTGCTCGCGACGAGGGGCCCGTGGGTCGCGCTGGGCACGGCCCTCGCCTGCCTCGCGCCGAACCTCCTGTGGAATGCCGATCACGGCTTCGTGACCTACGTCTTCCAGTCGGAGCGGTCCGGCCTCGGCGCGCCGGGCTTCGAGGCGAAGAACCCCGTCGGGTACTTCGCCGGGCCCCTCGTCTCCCTCTCGCCGCTCCTCTACGCCGCGGTCCTGGCCGCGCTCGTCCGGGGCCTCCGGGCGCGGCGGGAGCCGGAAACGCTCTATCTCCTTCTCGCGGGCGCCCCGATCCTCGTGCTCTTCGCGCTGCTCTGCCCGTTCACCTCGATCGGGCTCCACTGGCCGGCCGTGGGTTTCGTTCCGCTCGTGATCCTCGCCGCGCGGGGGATGGAGCTCGGCTGTTGGCCGCGCCTCGCGCGGTGGTCCGCGCCGGTGGCCGGTCTCTTCCTCGTCCTCCTGCTCGCGGCGCCGGATCTCGCGCGCCGGCTGCCCGACCGGGCGCGGCTGCCCCTCCTCGGGGACCGGGCCACCGCGGGGCGGCTGAAGGAGGCTCTGGTGGACTGGGCGGCCCTGGGGCGGGAAGTGCGGGAGGTCGTCGAGCAGGCGGGCCCGGAGCGGTTCCCGATGACCATGACGGACGACTTCCATCTCGCGGCCCTCCTCGCGTTCCACGCCGCGGCGCCGGACCGCACCTTCGTGTTCCGGGCGCGGAAGGCGCACCAGTTCGGACTCTGGCTCACGGAGAGACCGGATCTTCGGGGCAGGGACGCGATCGTCGTGCTGAAGGTGCGGGAGAGGGACGGTTTCCGGCTCGACGAGGACGACGAGCGGCGCCTCGCGGAGGTCTTCGCGTCCGTGACGCCGGGCCCGCTCCTCCCGGCGCTCCCGCCGGGGGGAGGGCGCGTGAGCTGGGCACTGCGGGTGCTGTTCGCCCGGGACTTCCGGGGGCTCGGAACGTGACGCCGGCCCGACCGGTCCGGGCCGGGGTCCGGCACCGACCGCGTCAAGATGGTGGTTTGGGGCCTGGCCCCCGGTGCGTCAGAATGGTGACATGAGGCGGACGCTGCTCATTCCGGGGGCGGTTCTCGTGTTCGGGGGGCTCGTCGCCTTCTACGCGCAGGCGTCGCTTCGTGAGAGCGAGCGGCGCGTCATGGAGGCCGCGGAGACGGAGGGGCGGGCCCTGCTCTCCGCGCTGAACGCGGGGGTTTCGCGGAGCATCGAGGCGAGCCGGGCCGTGGAGCGACTCGTGGCCGAACGCCTGCTCGAACTCGCCCGCGCCGTGGAGGACGACCTCGCTTCGGCGCCGGGTCAGGAGGAGCGCAAGCTCGTGAACTTCGTGAAGCGCCACCGGCTGAAGGGCGCGCTGCTTCTCGACGCCGGCTTCGCCCCCGTGGCCTCCGCCGAGGGCGGCCCGCCGCGCCTCGGCCCCGGCGCCGGACTCGGACCGGCCGTGGGGGGCGGGCTCTCGCCGAGAGTCATCGACGACCTGGTGCGACGCGCGCGGGAGCGCGGGCTCGGCGAGGAGCCGGCGGTCGTCGTGGGCTTCGGCGAGAACCCCTTCGGGACCCGCGCCGAGTTCCTGGTGGGGGCCCGGATCCGTCTCACCGGGGGCTACCTCCTCCTCCGGCAGGACGCCGAGGAGCTGCGGTCGGTGCGCGAGGAAGCCGGAGTCCTGCAGCTTCTCCTCGAGGCGGCGGAGAGCGACGGCATCGCCTACCTCCTGATCCTCGACGAGGCGGGATCGGTCGTTGCGGCCTCGGACCCGGCCCTCGTCGGCCGGGCCCCGCCCCCGCCCGACCCGGGGGCCGTCTGGGAGATGAGGGTCGCGTCCGGAGAGGGCGGCGGGATGCTGGTGGCGGGCCTCGACACCGGGCCCGTCCAGAGCGTGCTCCGCCAGGGCCGCCGCCGCACGCTCCTCTTCACCTTCTACGCCGTGGCGCTCGCCGCCGGCGGGGCGGTGGCCTTCGTCGTGCTCGACGGCCTCCGCCGACGGCGGGAGGCCCTGCTGTCGCGCGCCCTTGCGGAGCGCGAGCGGGCCGCCTCGCTCGGACAGCTCGCGGCGGGCGTGGCTCATGAGATCCGAAGCCCCCTGAACGCCATCTCCATGGCCGCGCAGCGGCTGGCGCGGGCGGGCAGTGGGGACGCCGCGGAGGGCGAAATCCTCGCGGCCCTCCGGCGGGAGGTGGCCCGCCTGAACCGCACCGTGGAGGAGTTCCTCGACCTCGGCCGCGTCCGGCCCCTCTCGAAGCGGCCGGTGGAGATCGGGCCGCTCGTCGAGGAAGTGGTCCGAGCCGAGGCCCCGCAGGCGCGCGTGGACGCTCCCGCCGGCGCCATCGTGCTCGTTGCGGACGCGGAAGAGCTGCGCAAGGCGCTGGCCAACGTCGTCCGCAACGCCCGCCAGGCGGCGGGGGACGGACCTGTCGTGGTGGCGTTCCGGAGAGAGAGGGGGGCAGTGGCGATCGAGGTCCGTGACGGCGGCCCCGGCGTGCCCCCCGGGGACCGGGAGCGGATCTTCGGCCACTTCGTCAGCGGGCGG
>JALOQY010000359.1 GCA_025459285.1 Planctomycetota bacterium
GTAGACGCGCCCATCGCACTGTACGACCGGTGTCATCCCGTGGGGAGCGCCGCAGCCCTGGGTCACCTTCGCCCCGCCGCCGACCCGCGAGGCGAAGGCATTGAACGGGTAAAGATCCCGGCTCTCCCACACGCCGCTCCGGTAGGCCGCCTCCAGTCCCTCGATCACCACGGCGGGGGAGGGGAGGAGCGACTCCGGCAGCAGCTCACCGTCGGAATTCGCGGGGTTCACGGGGACGAAGGCGCATCCCGCGCCGCCCATCTCCCGGTGGAGCTTCGCGATCTCCGGCAGGTGGTGCTGGTTGACCGCGGTGACCGTGGCCCGCAGGTTGACGGAGAGGCCGGCGTCCGCGAGACGACGGACGTGGGCCGCGATCGTCGCGAAGGACGGGTCGCCGTTCCGGAAGGGCCTCGTCCGGTCATGCAGTTCCGCCGGGCCGTCCACGTCGCAGAGGAAGGTGATCCGGTGCCGCGTCGCCCACTCGATCAGGTCCGCGGGCAGGCTGGCGAGGTTCGTCGTCAGGTGGTAGTTGAACGTCCGGTCCGGGACCTTCGGCTTCAGTTCGGCCTCGCAGAACCGGATGACCTTCTTCACGAGCGGCCAGTTGAGGAGCGGCTCGCCCCCGAAGAAGACGATCTCCAGGTGGCCCTTCGGAAGGAGGCTTCGCAGGTACTTCTCGACGCTCGCGCGGGCGATCTCCAAAGACATCCGCAGGCGCCGTCCCGTCTGGTAGGTCTCGCGCCCGTCGAGACAGTAGACGCACTGGAGGTTGCACGTCTGCGTCAGGAGCAGATAGAGCGACACGAAGGACCGCTCGGCGCGGGGTGGCGGCTCCGGGGCCGGCGCGGCCGCCGCCTCGTCCGCCGGGACGACGATCTTCCGCTCCACCAGCATGTCGAGGAGCGCCGCGTCGTCCGGGAAGACCTCCGCGATCCGCGCGGCGGTGCGGAGCGCCGGGACGGCCTCCACGAACCTCCGGACGTAGTCGCGGCCGCGCTGGATGTAGAGCGGAAAGGGGGCGGCCGGGTTGGCGAGGAGCAGCTCGTCCTCGCCCTCCGTGAGGACGATGAGGTTTCGGGCCACGCGAAGCTCCCGGCCGGGGTCGGGCGCCTCCCGCGGGCTTTCGGGGGCAGGTTCGGCGATCACGGCCCGGAGTCTAGTCCGCTCGCCCGCGAACCTCAAGCAGGGAAGCAGCCCGGCCGGCGGCGGACGAGGGCCTCGACACCCGCGAGCACGTCGTCCACCGTGACGCCGCGCACGCACTCCGCCGTGGGGCAGGCCCGGGCCGTCTCCGGGGGGCAGGGTCCGCAGGGGACGGCCCGGCGGACGATCTCGTGCCGGTCCCCGCACGGTCCCCAGTTCAGGGGGTCGGAGTGGCCGAAGATCGCCACGACCGGCGTCCCGACCGCGGCGGCGAGGTGCATCGGACCGGAGTCGTTGCAGAGGAGGAACGCCGTCCGCGCGAGCAGGGCCGCCAGTTCCGCGAGGTCCACTCCGCGGACGTCCACGGGCGCGGCGTCAAGACCGGCCCGGACTTCCTCCGCCGCGTCGCGATCCGCGGGTCCCTCGAAGAGCACGATCCGCGCGCCATACCGGCGGGCGATCGCGTTGCCGGCGGCGGCGAAGGAGGACGCCGGCCAGCGCTTGCCGGCGTGGCTGCCGCCCGGATGGAGGCCGGCGGCCGGCCTGCCGGCAAGGTCGTGCTCCCGGAGGAAGCGGTCCGCCCGCCGTCGCGCGGCCTCCCCGACCACGATCCGGGGGATCCGGTCCGCCGTGTCCGCTCCGGCGAGGCGGGCGAGTTCGAGCGCCCGCTCCACCGCCTCGACCGGCGGGTCCGCCACGTTGGAGAACTCGAGGTAGCGGGCGCCGGCCTCCCGGGCGGATGCTCCGAGCGCGGCCGAGGACGGGAAGCTGACCACGAGGTCGAACCCCCCGTCTCGGAGGAAGCCGGCCAGGCGGCGTCGGTCCTCCTCCGGAAGCCGGTCCCGGTTCCCCGTCAGGAGCCGCATGTCGAGGGGGGCGAAGTCGCCGAAGGCCACCGTGTCCCGAAGGAGCGCCGCCAGGGGCGCGGCACCCATCAGCGCGACTCGGGCGGCCGGGTACCGCTCCCGCAGCGCCCGAACGGCGGGGAGGCTCGTGATGACGTCGCCGAGGCCGGTCCAGAGGACCACGAGCATCCCCGCGCAGTCATGCTCCTTCGCCATCGAGCCTCGTCGGGCCGGACTCACGCGCCCCCGTCGGGGAGCAGGTCGAGGAGCCAGCGGGAGCTCCTCTCGTGGAAGACGAGCGGCTCGTCGGGGGGGGCGAAGCGGAAGATCGCCCGGCTGTCCGCGGTCATCTCCGGATGCAGCGAGAGGCAGCGGCGCAGCGTCGTGAGGACCTCGTCGCGGCGGGCCTCGTACTCCCCGGTCAGCCTCGCGAAGGCGTGGCCGCCGTCCTTCCACAGGGCCGCCGCCGCCTCCGCGGGCAGGAACATGAGGAGGAAGGACTGCACGCGCCCCTCCTCGAGGTGGAGGACCGCCGCCTCGATCAGGCTCCGGAGCACGGCGATGCGCGCCTCGTCCGCCGGGCTCCGCCCGTGGGCCGCACCGCCCGCGGCCGGCGGCCCCGGCGCGGGCGCCTCGGGGATCTCCGGCATCTCGGCGAAGACCACGGGCAGTCGCTTCTTCAGGTCGTCGATGATGAACCGCCCGTCGTAGCCCTCGAAGAGCGAGACGCGGAAGATCAGCGTGTTCTCCACGCCGAGCAGCGCCTTCCGCGCGGCCGTCGGAACGTGCTCGATCCGGATCGCCCGCAGTCGCCGGCGGATGAGACGCGCGAGGTCCTCGCTCTTCTCGGCGAGGGAAGACAGCGCGTAGTACAGATGGTCGAGGGCGTCCTGGCCGAGGCGCTTCAGCGCGTACTTCCGCTTGGCGGCGTCCGGGTGGGTCAGGAACCCCGACCAGTCGGCCTCCACCGAGACGTCCGTGTCGAGGGCCTCCCGGAGGCGGCGGCGGAGGTCGGGGAGCACCTCCTCCTCGTTCTCCCGGATGCGGGGTGTCGTCTCGAGCCCGAGGCCGTCGGCGAGGGCCGTCGCGATTTCGCTCTCGTAGAAGAAGCCGCACTCGGTCGCCGTGGCGCCGGCGACGGGCCTCGGGCAGACGGCGAGGTCCAGGGTGCCGGCGGCGATCCCGCAGGAGCGCGCTCCCGGCTCGGAGACGAAGCGGACCCGGATCGTCCGGGGCTTCGCATCGGGCGCGAGTTCCCGGATCTCCGGGGCGACGAGGAGGATCGCGCCCGTCACGCGGGAGAGAGCCCGCCGGGGGAGGAGCGCGAGGGCCTCGGCGTCGCCGGCGATCGGCCCGAGGTCCACGGCGAGAGCCGCCGGGGCGCCGAGGGCCTCGGAGATCCGGCTCTGGCAGGCGGCGGAGAATTGGAGCGCCCGGGCGAGGAGCGGGCCCGGGCCGCGGGTGTCGGGGGCCGGGACGGGGCCGGGCATCCCGGTGAGGAGACCCGGCAGGCGCTCCTCGAGGTCCGAGGCTCCGAGGCGGCCCGAAGCGTCGCCGAAGAAGCGGGCGGCGAAGACGATGGTCGAGCCCTCGGCGTAGAGCTCGCACTGTGCGGGATCGGTGACGTGGCGGATTCTCAGGGTCGTCACCCGGGCGCGGACGAGGTTGCGCCCGCTCTCCTCGCGGCCGGCCTGTTCGAGGGCGTAGCAGAGGTAGTAGATGCCCTCCCGCGCGCAGTCGCGGAGGGCCGAAAGGCGGTGCTCGTCGTCCGGTTCCGCCCGGAAGGAGGGGACGTCCACCTCCACCGCGATGGGGGCCTCGAAGGCATCGAGCAGGCGTTTCTCGTGCTCGGGGATCGTATCGCTCTCGAGCGCCTTCACCAGCGGGCCGGCCCGGAGGTCGAGGGCGTCGGCGAGGACGTGGCCGATCTTCAGGTTGCGGACGGGATCGGTCCGGAGGCAGGCCCGGACGGAAAGCACGCCGTCCGTGTACTCCGCGCGGGGCGGGTTCCCCGGCGGGAGGCAGGCGAAGCGGATCTTCTGCAGATCCCCCGCGATGGCCTGCGCGGCCTCCTCCCCGTGGTTGCTCCGGAGGAGGAGGATTGCCGAGCGGATGTCGCTGACGCCGCGGCCGGCGAGGTCGCGGATGGCGCGGAGGCGCTCCTCGGGGGAGTTCCCGGCGGCGAGGACGGAGTCCCAGTCCACCTCGAAACCCACGTCCCGGCCGAGGAACTTCCGGATCTTCTCCACCTCGGAGACGAAGGTGCCGGAGCGGTACTCGTCGAGCGCCCGGCGGACGGCGGCGTCGTCCACCGGGGGCGGGGGAGGCGCCTCGCCACCCCGGTTGACGAAGCCGTCGAGCTCGGCGAGGAGGCCGAGGAGCGTGGCCGCCTGGCTGTCGCCCTCGAAGTACCGGGCCGCGTAGACCGCGGTCTCGCTCTTCGGCGGGAAGGCCTCCCGCCCGGCGACGATCTGGCGGACCCGGGGCACGAGGACGAACTGGAGCCATTGCTCGAAGGACATCGTGTCGGCGCCGAAGGGTTCCTTGAACTCCATCGCCTTGCGCGGCAGCGCCTTCGCCTGCCATCGCCCGAGGCGCCGCAGTTCGGCCTCGACGGCGCCGATGCGCCGCGCCGCTCCGGCGTAAGTCTCCGCGGACAACTTCTCGCGATCGCCCATGTCGCTCCTCCGGGAATGCCCCCGCCGAGTATGCCCCCCCGGGGGGGGACGTACGTACCTTTTCACCTTTTCCGCCCGGGGGGGCGGGCGGTGGAGAACCAAAAAGGTGAAAAG
>JALOQY010000360.1 GCA_025459285.1 Planctomycetota bacterium
CTGTGGGGCGTGGGCAACCCGATCGCGAACTCCGAGCGCTGGATCGGACAGCCCGAAGAGGTCATCTTCGACCCGCGGTTCGGTCCCCTCGACAGCCACACGTGGCTCTACATCATCGACCGGGCGAGCCGCTCGGTGACCATCGTGGGCACGCGGGACTGCCGGATCGTCTGGCGGTGGAAGGACATGCCGGACCCGCGCGGCCTCGCGATCTCTCCGAACGGCAGCACCCTCTACGTCACGAACTACTCGGCCGACTCGGTGAGCGCGATCGACATCGGATCGGTGAGCTCCGGCGACTCCCAGCCGTCGCAGCGCCTGAAGGACCTGACGAAGCCCAGGAACCCGACCAATCCCGCCGCGGGCGGAAGCCGCCTGGACATCGGCGTGGGTCGGGGGCCGATCGGCGCCGCGCACGGTCCGGACGCGGCGAACCTCTTCATCGCCAACAACGTCGACAACTCCTGCACCCTGGTCAACAGCGGTACGGCCAAGGTGAACACGACCTTCCCGGTGGGGACCGGGCCGCAGGACTGCTCGGCCAGCTTCTACATCATCCCGGTGGGCTGGTTCGCCATCGTGACGTGCCTCGGCGCTCCGCCCTCCGACATGGGATCCGTGAGCATGTGGTGGAGCCGGCCGAACGGCCTGCAGGCCAACGTGACCGGTTTCATGAACCCGAAGGGCTGCATCTACGACTGGAGCCTCTCGTGGTGGATCGCCAATGCCGGAGGGAACAGCGTGACCCGGCTGACGCTGGCGGTGGCCGGCGGCGGCTTCGCCGCGACCATCCTCCCGAGCATCACGGCCGACATCACGGTCGGGAAGAACCCCACGGGCGTCACGATCGAGCCGGTGTCCCTGTACCTCGGCCTGGCGACCCGGACCGTGATCACGGCGGACTCCGGTTCCAGCCAGATCTCCTTCATCGATCAGACCCAGCCGACGCGGCCGATCTACTCGCTGCCCGTCCCGGGCGTCCGGGACGTGGCGAGCTACGTCGACCAGTAGCCTTCCCGCAACGATCAGAACGACGCCCCGCGCTGACCCGCGCGGGGCGTCGCGATTCGTGGGACCCGCGGCGTCGTCGATTTGAGGGGAACCGGCGGGGCGGGCGGTGCGTACCATAGGGCGGCATTCCGGTTCGAAAGGAGCCTTCCATGCGACGGTTCGCGCTACCGCTCTTCCTGCTTGTCGGACTCTCCGTGCTGGCGGCGGGACGCCTTGTCGGGCAGGAGGCGAGCCCGGAGGAGTTACTGAAGCTCGGGGACACGTATTTTGGGGAGAAGACGTACAAGAAGGCGGTGGAGGCTTACGAGCGGTTGCTCGCCACGGCACCGGCGCACCCCGAGGCGCACCGGGTGCGGATGAACATCGCGCGGGGCCGGATCGGCCTGAACCAGTGGGGCGAGGCGTGGAAGGGCCTTGGCGAGATGCTCCCCGGGACCGGGGAAGGGACCCGGGAGCGGGCGGAGGTCCTCGGCCTGCTCGGGGGCACCTCGGCGCAGCGGCGGGGCGGTTCGAAGGAGATCGTCGACTGGCTGGAGGAAGCGCAGAAGGTCTACGGGGCGATCGGAGAGAAGGATGCGCGGCGGTCCGTGCTCTTCGATCTCGGATACGCTCTGTCGTATTCGTACGACTACGGGATCGAGTATGCGGACTTCGAACGGGACCGGAAGGACCGGCCGGACGCCACGGAGACGGAGTGGGACAAGTACCAGCGGCGTCGGATGCGGGAAATCGACGAAGCGCGGTACGCTCGGACGGTGGAGGTGTACCGGGAGATCGTGGCGATGGACGGGAAGGGCCACGACGCGGCGCGGGCGCGCTACATGCTCGGGTGCTTCCACCTGAACGTGCTGGCTTCGGTCTTCGGCACGGACTCGATCTACTATCCGGAGGCCCTGCCGGCGGACGAGCTGGCCGCCAAACGGCAGGAGATACTGGAGCGGTACCTCTCGGAGGTCCGGAAGGGGATCGAGGTGCTCCGCGAGGTCATTCGCGAGCAACCGGAAGACGCACTGGCGGATGACGCCCAGTACCTGATCGCCGTGGCGCGAAAGGACCGCCTGAACGGGTTCCCGGAGGCGGAGAAGGAGTACGAGGAACTCCTCTCGAAGTGGCCGGCGACGGAGTGGGCGGACACGGCGCGCGCGGCCCTCCAGGAGATCCGGAAGGAGGAGATCCGCCTGTCCGTACCGAAGCCCTTCCGGCCCCGGGAGGGGAACGAGATGCTCCTCGCCGCGCGCAACGTGAGAAAGATCCGTTTCGCGGCTTACCGGGTCGACATCGCGCAGCTCCTGCGGGGCGAGTACGTCTTCCACGACCTGTCGAAGATCGACACCGGACCGCTCTCCGCGTTCGCCGAGTGGGAGGTGGCCACCGGGGTCGCGGACGACCGCCTGGGTGTGCAGATGCCCGTGAAGCTGCCGTTCTCGGCGGCGGGGAGCTTCCTCGTCGTGGCGGACGGCGAGGCCAGCACCTGCCGCGTTCTCGTCCTGCTCTCCGATCTCGCGATGGTCGTCCGGACGGGCGACGGGATCGCCACCCTTTTCGCGGCGGACTCGGTGACCGGGGAGCCCCGGGAGGGCGTCCGCTTCACGGTGAAGGCCGTGTCGAACCGCGGCCGGTCCGTGACGACGAAGCTCTACGAAGGCGTCTCCGGGCCGGATGGCGTCGCGGTCATCGCGCTCGACGGCCTCCCGCCGGGCGGGTCGAGTCTCCAGATCGTCGGCCGCCGCGAGGACCACGTGGCCCTGTCGGGCGAGTGGACGCACCGCGGTCGCGACGAGCAGCCCTTCCGGGTCTACACCTTCACGGACCGCCCGGTGTACCGGCCGGGCCAGACCGTCCACCTGAAGAGCATCGTTCGCGCGGCAACGGACCAGGGACTGCGGGCCGTGGACGGTAAGGCGGTGAAGGTGGAGATCGCCGACCCGCAGGGGCGCAAGCTCCTGGAGCGGACCCTCGCCACGGGGGCCGAGGGGTCGGTCTCCGCCGATCTGGCCATGGAAGCGGAACCGGCGCTCGGGGTCTACCAGATCCGGGTCTTCATCGACGGCCAGCAGTACTACACCACGGGCTGGACCGGCGCGTTCTTCCGCGTGGAAGAGTACAAGAAGCCGGAGTTCGAGGTGACCGTCGACGCGGGCGTTTCGCGGGTGCGGCCGGGCGAGAGCGTGACGGCGAAGGTCGGTGCGAAGTACTACTTCGGCGCCCCGGTGGCCGCGGGGGAGGCGACATGGCAGGTCTTCCGCCGCCCCTACCACCACTACATGCCCGTGCGGCGGGAATACCGGTGGTACTACGAGGACATGTACGCGGAGCCCCGGTCCTACTGGGGTCAGGAGCTGGTGGCGGAAGGCGCCGGTCCCCTGGATGCCGAGGGGGCCATCTCGATCGACTTCCCGACGAAGGAGTACCCGGACGAGCTGGACTCGCGGTTCGAGGTCGCGGTGAAGGTCACGGACGCGAGTCGGCGTGAGATCCACGGCTCCGCGGCGGTCTTCGCGACGAAGCAGCCGTTCTTCGCGCGGGTCGAGACGCGGCGTTTCCTGATGAAGCCGGGCGACCTCGCGGAGGTGTCGATCCGGACGGAAGACGCCAACCGCAAGCCGGTGGCGAGCGAGGGGAAGCTCACCCTGGCGAAGCGGGCGGACCGGGAGGAGGAGAAGGACGGGAAGAAGGTCACGGTGGTGGACTTCACGATCGTGGCCTCGGTGGACGCGAAGACGGGGGAGGATGGCAGCGGGGTCGCCTCGCTGGTCCTCGACGAAACCGGTCAGTTCCGGCTCTCCTACGTGACGGCGGGCGCCGGTGGGGAGGAGATCCGCGCGGACACCTTCGTCTGGGTGGTGGACCGGGACTTCCGCGGCTCGCAGTACCGGTTCTCCGGCGTGGAGATCTCCACCGACTCGGACACGTACGCCGTGGGCGGCGAGATGCAGGTCTTCGTGCGATCGCAGTTCGAGGACGCCTCCATCGTGCTCACGGTCGAAGCGGACCGCGAGATCCTCTTCCGGCGCGTGGTGAAGGCGGGGGGGCGGGCCGTTCTGGAGACGATCCCGGTGGGGGAGAACTTCGTGCCCAACGTCTTCGTGAAGGCGATGACCATCCGGAACGAGCTTGTCTTCACCGCTCGCACCCAGGTGGTCATCCCGCCCGTGCGGCGGTTCCTCGACGTGAAGCTGACCCCGGCCAGGGAGGGGACATTCCTGCCGGGGGAGGAAGCGAAATTCACGCTGACGGCGACGGACGCCAACGGGGAGCCGGCGGAGGCGGAGCTCTCCGTCGGCTTCGTCGACGCCTCGATCCTCTACATCGCGCCGGACCAGACGCCGGACATCCGGCAGTTCTTCTACGGCCGAAAGCGCGGGGACGGTGTCTCCCTGTCCTCCTCCTTCGATTTCAGCTTCGCGGCATCCGAGATGGCGAAGCCCGGGCGGAAGCTCACGGAGTACCGGACGCAGAACCTGCCGCAGTTCATGAACCCCTGGTTCTACTCCTTCCACGGGATGCGCGGCGATCTCACCGAGGCGTGGGGGGCGGTGGCTCCCCCGTCTCCGGGAGGATACGGTGAGCTGTTCGAAGGGGACGGGGGCAGGCAGGGGTTCTCCGGGCGGGGAGGGGCCAAGGCCGGCGCGCCGCCCGAGGCGATGCGGCGCCGGTCCGAGAGCAAGAGCCTCGGCGCCGCCGACGACCTGCCGGAGGCCTCCGCCGAAGCGGGGGGGCCGGAGGGTGACCCCGGCGCGCCCCCGGGGGAGGCGAGGAAGTTCTT
>JALOQY010000361.1 GCA_025459285.1 Planctomycetota bacterium
GGAGAACGTCCGGGGCGTCATCGGCCCGCAGATCATCGGGATGGACGCCGCGAACCAGGGCGAACTCGACCGGTTCCTGATCGAACTGGACGGGACCGAGAACAAGACCAAGCTGGGGGCGAACTCGATCCTCGGCGTCTCCATGGCCTCGGCCCTTGCCGCCGCCGACGGCTTCGGCCTGCCCCTCTACCGCTATCTCGGCGGGCTGTCGGCCAACACGCTGCCCACGCCGATGATGAACGTGGTGAACGGCGGGGCGCACGCGGACAACAACCTGGACATCCAGGAGTTCATGATCGTCCCGCTCGCGTTCCCGACCTTCGCGGACGCGCTGCGCGCCGGGGCGGAGACGTTCGCCGCGCTGAAGAAGGTCCTGAAGAGCCGCAAGCTCAACGTCGCCGTGGGCGACGAGGGCGGTTTCGCGCCCGACTTCGCCTCGAACGAAGAAGCCCTGAAGGCCATCGAGGAGGCCATCGTCAAGGCCGGCTACGCGCCGGGCCGGGACATCTTCCTCGCCCTGGACGCGGCGGCGTCGGAGTTCATGAAGGACGGCCGGTACGTCCTCGAAGCGGAGGGCCGGTCCCTCACCTCCGCCGAGATGGTGGACTACTATGCCGAACTCATCGACCGCCATCCGATCCTGTCCATCGAGGACGGTCTCGCCCAGGACGACTGGGAGGGCTGGAGCGCGCTGACCCGCAAGCTCGGCGGGCGGATCCAGATCGTCGGCGACGACGTCTTCGTGACGAACCCGAAGCGACTCGCCCGCGGGATCGCGGAAGGCTCCGCGAACTCGATCCTGATCAAGTTGAACCAGATCGGATCCGTGACCGAGACGCTCGATGCCGTCCTCGGCGCCCAGCACGCGGGCTGGTCCGCGGTAATCTCGCACCGCTCGGGCGAAACCGAGGACACCACGATCGCGGACCTCGCGGTGGCGATGTCCACCGGCCAGATCAAGACCGGCAGCCTGTGCCGCAGCGAACGCATCGCGAAGTACAATCGCCTGCTCCGGATCGAGGAGGAGCTGGGCGCCGCCGCCCGTTACGGCTCGGCCGCGCTCCGCGACCGGGCGAAGGCACGGAGGTGAGGATGGAAGGGCGAACCACCGAGAGATCGATCGGCTTCGGGTGGGTCCTCCCCAGTTTCGCCCTCGTCTTCCTCGGGTTCGCGCTCGTCACACTCGCGACGAACATCCTCCCGGCGCGGAAGAGCACCCACGCCATGGACGCGGAGAAACGGCGGATCGAGGCCGAGATCGAGCGGCTCTCCGCCACGGACCGCGAACTGGAACTCCGCGAGCGAGCCCTCGCCGGCGACCCCATGACGCAGGAAGCGGAATTCCGGCGCACCTTCCGCACCGGTCGCCCCGGCGAGACGATCTACCAGTTCGAGGAAGACGACCCGGAAGGTCGCTGAGCCCTTCGAGTCAGAGATCGCCCCGGAGATGGTGACGGAGTTCGAGACGGATGTCCCGCAGGCACGCGCGAGCACCTGAGGCGCAACGCCAGCTCCGTGCGCTGAAAGCCGGGTACCCGGAGTTCCCTCCGCCCGGCGCGGCCGGCTCGTCCGTCACCGGGCCATGCCCTCGGCGGGGCCCCGCGGGTCCGCCGCCAGCGAGGGGCGGTCTCCGAAGAGCAGCACGGCAGCCGCCACGATGAGAACGGGAGTCAGGACCACGTGGTAGCGGTCCTGGCTCTCGAAAACGAGGTGCACCGCCGTGACCGCCGCCGCCACCGCGCCGGGCATGAGGAGCCGCCCCCCCTCCCTGCGCGCCGCACGGGCCAGGGCGGCGCCGCAGGCCAGCCAGAGGAGCGCGAGCCAGGCCGCGTTCAGCACACCCCGCGCCCCCCGTGCCGATACGTTCGCGCCCGGAGCGCCCCGCTCGAACGCCCAGTAGGCGCACTGGTCGTCCCGCCCGAAGAGCGAGGCGAACCGCCGGGGGACCTGCCGGAGGAGCCGCGAGGGATCCCCGGCGAGCAGGGCCCACGCCCTCCGCAGGCCCTCGTCATTGCGCCGGACCTCGTAATCCGGATACCGATCCGGCGGGATGTCCGCGTGAAGGTCTCGCCACGCCGCAAGACAGAACCCACCGTCCGGCGAGGACACCGCCCCCAGGAGGTTGCCGCCCGTGCTCGTGGCGAGGAGCCACCGGTCGAGGACATGGTGGTTCCGGATCGCCCACGGCAGGACGGCCGCGGAGAACCCCACTGCAAGGAACCCGAGGCGCGCGAGCGAACGCCGGAAATCCGCCGACCGCGCCGCCTCCACGACAGCGAGGGCGAGAGGGACGAACAGCACGCTGGGTCGCGTCAGGACCGCGCTTCCGAGCAGGAGCCCCCCCGCCAGCGCCGCCGCCGTCCGGCGCTCCGAGAAAAGCCACAGGGCGAGACCGCCGGCGACGAGGACCGCCAGCAGGGTCTCGGCGAAGAGGAGGTTCGACCACAGGACGAGGGAGGGGCAGAGGGCGGCGGCGAGCCCCGCGGCCAGTCCGGCCCGCGGTCCCCCGAGGCAACCGGCGAGTGCCATAGCGATCCCGCAGAGCAGGACGCCGAGCCCGAGGTTCAGGAGCGCGCCGCTCCCGCGGCCGAAGAGGGCGAAGTGACCGGCGAGGGCGAACGCGAACCCCGGCGCCCGCCATGCCCGCTGTGGCGGGGAGAGCGGGAGACCGAGATAGTCGTCCTCGCCGTCGGCGAATTCCCCGCGGTCAAGGAGGCCCTCGGCGAGGAGGAGGTACTCCGCGTCGTCTCCCGGTGCCCCGGCCTCCGCCCGCTCCGCGACAGGGCGGACGGAGGGGGCGACCGCCACCCGGACCACCAGGGCGAGCCCGAGAACGACGAGCGTCGCCAGGCGGCCCACCGGACGCGGTCCTCCGGGCCCTCTTCGCGCCAGCAGGGCCCCCACCGATCCGGCGCCGAAAGCCAGGAGGGCGGCGGGAACACGAAAGCCCCCGCTGACGGTCCCGTTCGCGGAGAGCGCCGCGCCGAGAAGGGTTGCCAGGCCGACCGCCCCGAGGGCGAGGGTCAGGAGTCGGCGCATCACTTCCCCCCCGCCGGCGGATTCCGCCCGCCGGGCGCGAACATCCCCGCCACCACGGCTGCCGCGGCAAACAGCGCGGCGAACAGGAACGCTTCCCGGAATCCCCCGGAGATCGCGTCACGGGACGCGGCATCCAGCACCCGGCCCGGTCGCGCCTCCAGCAGGGAGGCTTCCCCGACGCGCGCGAGGAACACGACCTCCAGCACCGCCACCCCCAGCGCTCCTCCGATCTGCCGGAAGAACTGCACCGCCGATGTCGCCTCGCCTCGCTTCTCGGGCCCCACCTCCTCCTGCACGGCCACCAGGAAGGTGGTGAAGGAGAACCCGAACCCGAGGCCGCAGCCGGCCATCAGCAGGGCCACGATGGCGATGGGGGTTTCGGGACCGAGCCGCGACAGGCCGAATGTCGCACCCGAAAGGAGCAACAGGCCGGGGATCGCGATCGGTCGATAGCCGGACCGGACGAGCAGGCGGCCGCCGGCCACCGACGCCACCACCCAGCCGAAGGACATGGGCGTGAGCACGAGTCCGGAGAGCACGGCGCTGCCGCCCCGGAGATTCATCACGTAGACCGGGAGGAACGCGGAGAGCGAGAGGAGCACGGCTCCGGCGAAGAAGCCCGACAGGTTCGCCGCGCGATAGACGGGGATCCGGAAGAGGGAGAGATCGAAGAGCGGATGCGGCGCCCGTCGTTCCCGCCGCACGAAGCCGACCGTGGCGGCCACCCCTGCGGCGATCGCCCCCGCGCGGAGGGCGCCTTCGAGTTCGAGCCCCAGGAGCACGAGCAGGATGGCGCAGGAGAAGTACGCCCCCCCGCGGAGATCGAGTCCGGCACCCGCCCTCGGAAAACCCTCTTCCCGGTACCGCCGCGCGATCACCGCGGCCGAAAGCAGCCCCACGGGGAGATTGATGTAGAAGAGCCACCGCCAGCCCAGGGTCTCCACGAGGGTGCCCCCCACGAGAGGACCGAGGACGCTCGCCACGCCCCAGACACCCGACAGGTACCCCTGGACCCGGGCCCGGGCGCGGAGGTCGTAGAGGTCGCCGACGATGGTGAAAGCCGTGGGGAGCAGAGCGCCGGCCCCGATGCCCTGCAAGCCCCGGGCGAGAAGGAAGAGCTCCATCGTCGGCGCACCACCGCAGGCCACCGAGCCGAGGAGGAACACCCCGATTCCGAAGAGCAGCACCGGCCGCCGGCCGCGCCGGTCGGCAAGCCGCCCGAAGACCGGGGTCGTCGTCGTGGAGAGGACCGCGTAGATCGTGAAGGCCCACGCATACAACTCGCCGCCGCCCAGATCGCCGATGATCCGGGGCATGGCCGGAGCCACCGCGGTGACATCCATGGCGGCGAGGAAGATCGCCCCGAGCACCGCGGCGGTGATCTTCAGGCGATCGGAAAGCGGCGGGGCCATCTCGCCCGCTAATCTCCCAGAACACGGGCCTCCGGGCGCGCTTTACGGGAGCGACCTGAGCCCCGTATGCCAGCAGCCTGTCGGGGTGAAGGGTCGCACCGCAGAGATCGCCCTTGGCCCCGACCGGCTGCCAGTCGCCGACGACCGGACGAGGTTCGGCGGTCCCGGTGCCCCGGCACCCGAATTTTCCTCCGGCGCGAGGGGCGGCGGGTTACAGAGGCGTGGTACGACCGGCGCCGAAATCAGTGAAGGGAGACCCCATGCCGCGGACCAGAAGACCACACGAGGAACACCTCGAGCGGATCGAGCCCGTCGGGCTC
>JALOQY010000362.1 GCA_025459285.1 Planctomycetota bacterium
CGCTCTCACCGCCCGCCGCATCAGCTTCGCCCGCCGCGGGCCCGGTGTCCGCCTTTCCCCGCACGCGCACAACGACGACAGGGATGTTGGCAACGTATCAGCTTCCCTGGCCGGTGCATTCCGCGGAATCTCACCACGGTGAGTCTCGCGAGTCCGATCCTCATCGTGACGACTCGAGGATGAGGACTTCCGCCGCCAAGCCCAACCGCCCAAGGATGGCGGATCCTCGGGATCGGCAGCGGCGGATCGCCTGACGGGTGGTGCCGGTGGTGCGCGCGATCGTCGCCATCGGCTCGCCCAGGGCGTCGCAGGCCACATGCGAGATGACGGCTCTCGCCGCAGCTTCGGGTCGACAGCGGCCGCCGGAGGCGACCAGCTCCGGAGAGGCACCGAGACGGACGCAGACGATCCTCACCAGGTTGTCGAGGGAGCCGCCCTGCGCCTGCCAGACCTTGCGGCGCAACTGGCGTCCGCCGGGCACCTCCGCGAGCTGATGGCTCGGGGCGACGATGCTCTTGACGCCGCAGGCCGGGATCCCGGACTGGTCGCTGCTCGTGAGGACCAGGGCCCCGGACGAGGATGACTCGAGCGTCCCGTTTGCGGCGCTGTCCGCACTGAGTCGCCGCAGCAGCGCCCTCCGGGCCGCCTGCAGGTGCGTGCCGAAGGGCCGGAGAGCGGCATCCACGTTCACCAGCCTGCGGGAACCCAGGCCGAGGAGTTCCCGAAGGCCGCTCCAGCGGTATCTCTAGCCGAGTTCGAGCTGGCGGCGGGCGTCGACCTCGTCGCGGTTCAGGAGGTCGAGGGCGCGGCCGAGGCGGCGGGTGAGATCGGGTTCGCCGGGGAGCTGGGAGCGGATCTGGCGGAGGAGCTGGATTGCCATCCGGAAGTTCCGGACGAGGTCCCCGTCGGTGATGCTCGTCACCTCGCGGATCCGGGAGAAGGGCTCGCCGTTTGCCCATTCGTACGTCGGGGCGGCCATCCGGAAGTCGGGCTCCTTCGTCAACTCCGAGAGCCCGGCCTCGGCCTCCACCTTCCGGAACTCCCGGACCGTCCGCTCCGCCCGCGTCTTCAACTCGCCGAGGACCCCGCGCGGCGGGAGCGCCGACGCGTCGCCCTTCCGCTCCTCGAAGACCATCGCCACGAAGAGGATCGCGAGCTGCACCTCGTCGGCGTGATCGAGGAGCCCCGCGGCGTAGAGCTCCGTCGACTGCACCTCGTAGCCGTTCAGGAACTCGGCGAACCGCCCCTTCTCCGTGAGCCCCGTCCCGTCGATGTATCCGCTCCGCCGGAGCACCGAGAGGCGTTGCTCGATCGTCCGCTCCTCCCGGGCCTGCCGGCGCTCCCGCCCCCCGCGCCTCCGCTCGCGCTGGAACCGGGCGAAGGACCGCGCGTAGGCCTCGCCGACGTGCTCCCCCAGCCGCCGGTAGAGCGAGAGGAGCCCGGAGTAGGAGAGGTTGAACCGTGACGAGACCGGCTCCACGCGCCCCCGGACGATCCGCATCGCCCCGGCGGGGTCGTCGTAGCGCGGGTCGAGACGGGAGACGACATACCCCTCCTCGTCGATGCCCTGCCGGCCCGCCCGCCCGGCCATCTGGTAATAGTCGCGCGTCCGGAGCCAGTCGAAGGCGATCCCGTCGAACTTCTTCAACTGGTGGAAGACCACGGTCCGCGCCGGCATGTTCACGCCGAGGGCGAACGTCTCCGTGGTGAAGAGGAGCTTCACGAGCCCGGTCGTGAAGAGCCGCTCCACGATCTCCTTCGCGATCGGCAGGAGCCCGGCGTGGTGGAACATGACGCCGCGCGAGGCGGCGCGCCGCAGCCGCTCGGTGACGGCGTCCTCGACGAGCTGGTAGCGCTCCTTCAGCTCCTCGAAGGAGGCGAGGATCGTCTCCCGCTCCGCGGGCGTGAGCAGGTCCCGCCGCGCGTTCGCGCCGGCCAGCTTCTCGCAGTCGCGGCGCGAGAAGCAGAACCAGAGGCACGGCAGAAGGGACCGCTGGCCGAGGAGGTCGAGCAGTTCGTCGGGCCGCACCTCGGCCTTCCGCCCGCGCCGGCCCCGGGGGGGCGCCGGCGGCCGCTGGCCGATCAATGGGAGGAGCTTCGGCCCGCCCATGTGGAAGAAGTGCGTGAGCGGAACCGGGCGGCTCTCGCTCGTGACGACCGCGACCTCCCCGCCCCGCGTCCGCTCGATCCAGTCGGCCAGTTCGCCCACGTTCGGCACCGTGGCGGAGAGGCACACGAACTTGACGAAGGAGGGCGCGAAGATGATCGCCTCCTCCCACACCGTCCCGCGCTCGAAGTCGTCGATGTAGTGGATCTCGTCGAAGATCGCGTAGCGAATCCCCGCGAGCTGCGCGGGGTCCTCGAAGATCGTGTTCCGGAAGACCTCCGTGGTCATGATGAGGAGCGGGGCGTCCCGATTGATGGTGACGTCCCCGGTCATGATCCCGACCGAGTCCCCGTGGCGGCTCCGGAAGTCGCGGAACTTCTGGTTGGAGAGCGCCTTGATCGGCGAGGTATAGACGATGCGCTCCCCGCGCCGGAGCGCCTCCTCCACCGCGTAGTCCGCGACGAGGGTCTTCCCCGCCCCGGTGGGCGCGGCCACGAGGACGGAGCGGCCGGCCTCGATGGCGTCGATCGCCTCCGCCTGGAAAGGGTGCAGGGTGAACCCCCGGAACGTGCGGGGCAGGGGCGGTTCGTGGTCTGTCTTCATGGCGCGAAGCGGGGCATTCCACCACGCCCGGCCCCGCTGCTCACGTTTAACCCGGTTGCGCCGCGGGTGGAGCCCGGTTATAGTGGGTGCGGGTTTCGGACGACCCGCCAGCGGGTGGTGAGCATGGAGAGCGCATTCCTCGTCTGCTTCTACGTGGGGCTGTTTTTCACGATTGCCTCAGCCTTCCTGGCGACTGTCTTCGGCGGACATGACGCCCAGGGGGGAGACGCCGACGCGGGCGGCGTCGATGTCGGGCACGACGGACCCGACGTGACCGCGGACCACGACTTCGACCACTCCGCGGCCGATACGGGAACCGACGGCCACGCGGACGTGGGCATCGGCGACTCCTTCCCCGGGCTCACGCCCTGGTCGCCCACCGTGATCTGCTCGTTCCTCACGACCTTCGGCGGCGTGGGCTATCTCGCGCTCGCGCAGGGCTCCTTCGGCATCCCCGGGAGCCTCCTCGCCGGCACGGCCGCGGGCTTCCTGCTGGCCGCCGGTGTCCTGTGGTCCATGAACCGCCTCTTCGCCGCCCTGCAGTCCTCGAGCGAGGTGCGGGTTGCCGACCTCATCGGGGAGGAGGGAGAGATCATCACCCCGATCCCGGAGCAGGGCGCCGGGGAAGTCTCCTACGAGTCCCGGGGCACGCGGCTCTCCGCCCCCGCCCGGAGCGTTTCCGGGAAGCCGATCCCGCGCGCGGCGCGGGTGAGGATCGCGCGGATCGCCGGAACGATGTACTACGTGGAGCCCCTGTAGGGGCGCGGAGGAAGACGTGAACCCGATGCTGCTGCTACCCGATGGGGCGACGATCGCCATCGGTGTCGTCGTCGTGCTGCTGCTCGGCATCATCATCTGGGCCAGCCGCTACACCAAGGTCGGCCCCAACGAGGTCCTCGTCATCTCCGGCCGGCGCCACCGGTCCCGGGACGCCCGAGGCAACGCGATCGTCCGCGGCTTCCGCATGGTGAAGGGCGGCGGCACCTTCGTCTACCCGGTGATCGAGAAGGTTGACGTCCTCTCCCTCGAGCTCCTCACCATCGACGTGAAGACCCCCGAGGTCTACACGAAGATGGGCGTGCCGGTCCTCGTGGACGGCGTCGCCCAGATCAAGGTGAAGGGCGACGACGTCTCCATCGCCGTGGCCTCGGAGCAGTACCTCTCGAAGGGCAAGCAGGAGATCACGCGGATCGCGCTCCAGACGCTGGAGGGCCACCTGCGCGCGATTCTCGGCACCCTGACCGTGGAGGAGATCTACCAGAACCGCGATGCCTTCGCCGGCAAGGTCCAGGAGGTGGCCGCCGGCGACATGGCCAGCATGGGCCTCCACATCGTCTCCTTCACGATCCGCGACATCCGCGATGACCAGGGCTACCTCGAGGCTCTCGGCAAGCCGCGTATCGCGGCCGTGAAGCGCGACGCCGTGATCGGCCAGGCCGAGGCTGACCGGGACGCCCTCATCAAGTCGGCGCAGGCCAACCAGACCGGCCAGATCGCCAAGCTCGAAGCCGACACGAAGGTGGCCGAGGCGAACCGGGACTACGAGATGCGCCTCGCCGAGTACCAGGCCTCCGTCAACCAGCGGAAGGCCGAGGCCGACCTCGCCTACGACCTCCAGCGGTTCAAGACCGGCCAGTCGGTCAAGAAGGAGGAGATCGCGGTGGAGGTCATCTCCAAGGCCGAGATGATCAAGGTGCAGGAGCAGGAGATCCTCCGCCGGGAGAAGGAACTCGACGCGTCGGTGGTCAAGCCCGCCGAGGCCGAGCGGACGCGGATCCGCGCGCTGGCCGAGGCCGAGAAGTTCAAGCTCCTGACCGAGGCCGAGGGCGCCGCCCAGGCCACTCGCGCCAAGGGAACGGCGGAGGCCGACGTGGTGAAGGCGAAGGGCTTCGGCGAGGCGGAGGCCTCGAAGGCGCGCGGTCTCGCGCAGGCCGAGGTCATCCGCGCGCAGGGCGAGTCGGAGGCCGCGGCCATGGCCGCGAAGGCCGAGTCCTGGCGTCAGTACAGCGAGGCGGCGGTCATCCAGATGCTCGTGGACGTCCTGC
>JALOQY010000056.1 GCA_025459285.1 Planctomycetota bacterium
GGCCACCTCGTTCTCGAGTCGCTCCTTCAGGGGATCGAGGCGCGCGGTGTACTTCTGCACGAAGACCGTGACCTCGCCGTCCGCGCTCGAAACCTCGATGGTCCGGCCCCGGTCGATCAGCGAGAGGTGCACCTGGCTCGCGAGGAGGAAGTCACGCGCCGCGCGCGCCGCGGCCTCCGTCGACCCGAGGGCCGGGCTCCGGCAAACGGCGACGATCTCCGAAACCGCGTCGTCCGCGGACACGCGATCCACGGGCTCCACAACGTCATAGAACGTCTCGTCGAAGGGATCGCGGTCGTGGAGGAACCGGGACCACCCGGCGACCTCCCGGTCCTCCCGATGGATGAGGCGCTGGGCCTCGCGCCGGGAGAGCCCGGTCTTCAGGGCCTCCGCGAGGCGATGCTCGAACTTCGCGATCACGAGGACGCGGATCGCGTGGGGCAGCGTCTTCGGCACCAGGAGCGACGCCGGTCCGAGGACGAGGGCGTTGTCGTCGACGAGCAGTTCCGCAAGCGCATGCGTCAGCCAGATGCGGTTCCGGTCGCGCTCGTGGGTGAAGGAATCGAAGAACGGCGGCGGGCCGGAAAGCGTCCGCTCGAGGCGCTCCCGGGGGACGGAGAAGCGGTCCGCCGCGTGGTCGAGGAGCTTCCCGTCGATCCGGGCGAGGCCGGCCTCCTTCGCCACCCGCTCGGCGATCCCCTCCGCGCCGCAGAAACTCCCGTTCATCATCGCGACGATGGCCATGTCTCGCCTCACCCTTCCGGCCGGACGGGGCCGCCTTCCTTGAACGTCGGCGTGAGGAGCGGGCAGTCCGCGCCGGGAACCTCGATGCAGGACATCCCGTGGATCCGGGTCACCGCCTGGGCCACGCTCGTGTGGAAATGGTCCGCCCCGATCTTCTCATGGAGGTGCGTTCGTTTCAGGACGTCGATCACCTTGTCGTTGAGTCCGCTGATCGAGACGTCGATGCCGCGCGCGCGAAGGCGCGACACGACGGTGCTGAGCATCTCCTCCCCGGAAGCGTCGAGCTCGTTGATCCCGTTGCCCACGATGAGGACGTGCCGCAGCTCGGGCATGGAAGAGACCAGTCCGAGGGTGGCTTCCTCGAGGTAGCTCACGTTGGCGAAGAAGAGCGAGTTGTTGAACCGCAGGACCGCCACGTGCCGACAGGTCTCGAGGTTCCAGCGCGCGGCGTTCCGGTAGGCGCCCTCCGGGGTGCGGGAGAGGATCGCGGTGTCCGGCTTCATCGTGCGGATGAGGTAGAAGACGAGCGACAGCAGCACTCCGAGCAGGATCCCGCGGTCGAGGTGCGGCGCGAAATAGAGCGTCGTGGCGAACGTGGCGATGGAGATGAAGCCGTCGTAACGCTGCGCCTTCCACGCGTGCACGAAGCCGCTCACGTTCACGAGACCGATCACCGCCATCATGATGACCGCCGCCAGCACCGATTGCGGGAGGTGGTAGAGGAGGGGAGTCAGGAAGAGGAGCGCCGCCATCACGACGAGGCTGGAGAAGACGCTCGACATCCCGGTGACCGCGCCGGCCTGGTAGTTCACCGCCGAGCGGGAGAAGGAGCCCGAGACCGGGTAGCCCATCGTGACGGCGCCGGCCATGTTCGCGATGCCCTGGCCGATCAGCTCCTGGTTCGGATCGAGCCGCTGCCCGGTCCTGGCGGCCATGGCCTTGGCGATGGAGATCGCCTCCATGAAGCCGAGGATCGTGATGATGACGGCCATGGGGAGGAGCTCGAGGACGACGCCGAGTTCCACCTTCGGCGCCCGGACCGCCGGCAGGCCCGGGGGGATCCGGCCGACCACCGCGCCGCCGCTCATGAGGCGGATCGCCGCGGGGTCGAGGCGCTGGTTCCCGACCCGGATGCGCCAGCGGCGGCCGTCGGCGCCCCTCTCGTCCCCGTCGGCCTGCCGGAGCTGCCCGGCCCCGGCCTCCTCGACGAGGCGGATTCTGCGAAGGTCGTCACGGTCGGCGGAAATCCGCACGCGGAGTTCCGTCACGAGCACGTCGAGGACGGCGATGCGCGAGGCGACTTCGATGGCGCCCACCGAACCGCTTCCGGACGTCCCGTTGATTTCACGCAGGCATGCGCTGAGGCCGACGCGCTCCTCCATCTTCCGGTCGAGGGCGTCGAGGTGCTGGTTATAGGCGTCGATCGCCGCGAGGACGGAGGGGTCTCCGATCCGTTCCGCGGCGATGGTCTGCTGCCGGTCGAAGCCGATGGCCCAGGAGAGGACCGTGGTGATGGTCACGGCCACGAGCACGTTCGGCACCCTCGGCGCGAGCCGCTTCAGGAAGATCATGATGGCGAGCGCCAGCCCGCCGAGGAGGAGGCTCGTGAGGTGAAGATGGACCAGCGCGGCCCGGACGGTGGCGATCACCGTCTCGTAGTGGTGTTCGCCGGACTCCACCTCCACCCCGAGGAGCTTGCCGAGCTGCGAGGTGGCGATGATGAGCGCGGCGGCGTTCGTGAACCCGTTCACCACCGGGTGGGAGAGGAAGTTCACCACCATCCCGAGCCGGAGGACGCCGAGGAGGAGCTGGAACGCGCCGACGATGAGCGCGAGCAGGATCGCGTAGGCCACGAAGGAGGCGCTGCCGGCCGTGGCGAGCGGCGCGAGCGCGGTGGCGGTCATGAGGGAGACGACGGCCACCGGTCCGGTGGCGAGTTGCGCGCTCGATCCGAAGGCCGCGGCGAGCAGGGGGGGCAGGAAGGCGGCGTAGAGCCCGTGGTAGGCGGGCAGGTTCGCGAGCTGCGCGTAGGCCATCGACTGCGGGATGAGCACGAGGGCCACGGTGAGGCCGGACAGGAAGTCCACCCGCAGGCGCGCGACGGTGAAGCCGCGGAACCACGCCAGGAACGGCAGGAATCGCACGAGCATGCCCTTCTCCAGAGGAGACGGCTCGAAGTGCGGGGCCCGCCACCCCGCGGTTCCGGCAGCGCGGAATTCTAGACCCGCCCGCTCCCCCCCGCCCCCCTTTTCGTGAGCACTCCGGGGCCAGGCCCTGAGTCACCATTTTGACGCGTTCGGTGCCAGACCCCGCGCGTGCGTCGCGGAAATCCGGGAAGATTGACCCTGGGTCAGATCTCCCGCCCTGGGTCAGTCGAGGGGGGTGTTGCCGATCTCCTTTGGCGTGAGGTGCTCCTCGCGGCGGACAGCGACGTTTCGCTCGAAAGTCTCGGTGTACCAGTGGCGCCCGTCGGCCAGGAAGCGGCGGGCGGTGCCGTCGCCCTGCTCGTCCCGGGTCATGCGGAGCTTCACCCGCCCGTCCCGGAACCACTCGGTGTCGTCCGCGCTCTCGCCGTTCGCCCGGCGGTACGCGCCGTCCTTGTCGATCGTGAACGGATGATACCGGGTTTCGCGCCTCGGCCGCCCGTCCTCGTAGAACTCGTACGCGGGCGCGATCTCGCCGATCCCGATCGCGATGTACCGCCACTCGGCGAGCTGGCCGTTCGGATGGAACTTGTAGGAGTAGAGCGTTCGCCCGCGGCTCGGATCGAGCGGTTCCACCGTCCGGGCCCGGAGCACACCGCCCTCCCGGAAGTACTCGATCACCTCGAAAGTCGTCGCACGCGAGGACCGCTTGCGGACGCTGCCGTCCCTCCAGATGTCTTCCACGACCCATGCCACGCTCGCGAGGTCAAGTCCGTCGGAGGGCAGCTCCGGCGTCATCGGACCGGCCGCGTCCGAGCCTTCGGGCGCCGGACCGCGCTTCGAAAGCTCGGCCCGCAGGACGGCCAGCTCAGCCTTCAGTGCCGAAAGTTCCGCCCTCGTCGCCTCGAGTTCCGCCCGCAGTCGCTGCACCTCCTCCTCCGGGGTCGCACCCGCCGGAACGTAGAGCCAGAGGATCGCCAACGCCGAGAGGACCGTCGTCCGCATGAATGCCTCCTCGATTGGGTCGGGGGATTGTAGGAACCGGCGGCCGCACCGGCAACCGCCACGGAAGGGTGTGCCGGGTCGATTTCCGCCCGGAAGCCGGGCGTGGAGCCGGTACGATGGGTGTTCCGCGGTCCCGGCTGGCGGGCGCTCCGAACGGGAGGGAAGGATGGGCCTCGATGGTCTCGTGCGATTCGCGAAGGAGACCGGCTTCAATCACTGGCTCCTCTTCCTCTGTCCCCCCCTCGTGGCGTGGTTCACACACCGGCGCCTCGTACGCCGGGAGTACGTCATCCTGTGGGTCCTGGTCGTGGCTTGCTGCGCCCCGCTCGTCGCGCTGGCGAGCGTCCGGAAGTTCCTGCCGGCCGGGCGTGGATGGTCTTCCGGGATCCTGACCCTTCAGGTGCCCGCCTCCCTCTTCGCCACCGTCCTCCTCATGCACCTCGAGATCTTCGCGCGGCACCTCGCCATCCGGGCGTTCGCCGTGATCGCCGGCATGGTCCTCCTCGTGCCGACCGTCATCTTCTGACGGGCCGGCCAGGCCGCGTCCCGTGATTCCTGTGCGCCGGCCATCCGAAAATCCGGGAAGAATGACCCTGGGTCATTCTTCCCGCCCTGCGTCATCATCCGCTCCCGGAGCGCCCCACCTCACCTCGAAAATGAGGTTTCCGGCGGCCAGTTCGCTCCCGAGGATCGGTCGAAGGCGGGCGTCAAGGGTCTCCGCCCTCCCGAGGAAGGCCAGCTTCTCTCCGGGGAGGCGCCCGCACCGGGGATCGATGTGCTCGCGCGACAGCTCCATCCCGTGGCTCCCCGCCGGCGGCCGCCGCGCTCCCTACTTAGGCGGCGGGATGCGGACGACCTCGTACCCCACCGTCTCCACATAGCCGGTGCCGAAGACCTTGGCGGTGGTGGTGACCAGGGTGAAACCCTCCAGCGGATCCTCCCCGAGGCCGGTGGCCTTCCAGGCTTCCCGGGCCTCCTCGGGGGTCGATGCGGCGAGGGCGGCGACCAGGCGATCGGTCAGCTCCGCGAACCTCAGCTCCTGGGGCGAGGGCTCGATGGACGGCCCGGCCGGCCCGCCGACCTCCCGGCCGGCGCTCACCGCCGCCGCGGTTTTCAGACCGGCGAAGGCGGAGATCAGGGCGCCGAGGTTCCCGGGCGGCGGGAGGCGGTCGAACACGCCGGCCTTCAGGGCCTCGGCGCGGAGCTTCGAGCCCGCGAACGGTACCGGCGCCGGCACGGCCGCCTCCTCGAAGTCCCGCACGACATCCGGCGGCACACCGGGCGCCTCCGGCGTCACGGCCGGCTTCTCCGGTTCCGCCGGCTCCCCGCCGCAACTCGCGACCGCGAGGATCACCCCCAGGAGGAACATCGTTCTGACCATCCGCCACCTCCGTGAGCACTCCGGGGCCAGGCCCCGAACCACCATTTTGACGCGTTCGGTGCCAGACCCCGGCGGATCACCCGCTCACCCCGCCGCCGACGTGAGCTTCGCGAGCAGGTCCGCCGCGGCGGCCACGTTCAGCTTCGCCATGAACGGCCACTGGCCGTGCTTCGTGTCGTCGAGGAGCAGGACCACCCGCCGGTCCTCGACCGGGCGTCCGTCCCGGTCCTGGCCCCGGTACATCGGGAGCACGCGGACCTCGAGGCCGTCGGACAGCTCGACCCGCTTCGTCCCCGGCCCGTAGACCGAGAAGTAGATCCCGGCCTCCACCGCCGCCGCCCCGCCCGGGTCGTCGCGCCGCCGCGCCTCGATCGCCGCGGAGAGGGAGGGGATCAGGATCCTCGTCGCCCCCACGGGCAGGCGGACCGTGACCGGCGCATCCCGCCCCTCGAGACACCGGAGCACGACGACGTCGCCTTCCCGCTTCGCCTCGAAGCGCACGTCCGCGGAGAGCGTCGTCGCGAGGTACTCGCTCTGCGCGCGGTCCCCGATGTCCACCACCGCCTCCAGGCGCGCCGACGGGAAGAGCAGACGGTCGAGCGCCGCAACCACCTTTCCGGGATCGCTCCGGCCGTTCGAGAGCACGGCCACGAAGGCGTCCTCCTCCAGATAGCGGACCAGCAGGCAGCCGAAGCCGAGCACGCCGCCCCCGTGCTGGGCCTGCGTCGTCCCCCGGGACGTCGGGCCGATCAGCCAGCCGAGCGCGTACCCCGCCTGCTCCGGGGCATGGAGTTTCGCGAGAGAGACCCGGGAGAGCACCTTCTCCCCTCGGAGCGCCCGGTCCCAGCGGGCAAGGTCGAGGGCCGAGGTCACGACGCCTCCCATGCCGCGGTAGCCCCAACCCCAGTTCCAGTCCGCCGCCGTCCCCGAAAGCACCCCGTCGCCGAGGCGCGCGGCCGCGCGGCCCGAGCGGATCAGCTTCGGATCGGAGACGAAGCCGGTGTCCGCGAGCCCCGCCGGCTCGAAAAGCTCCTTCCTCGAGAACTCCTCGAAGCCCTTCCCGGAGACGATCTCCACGACCGCGGCGAGCACGGCGTACGCCGCGTTCGCGTAGGCGAACTTCTCGCCCGGGGCGGAGGCGAGCGGCACGGCGAGGATCGTCCGGAGGTAGTCCGCGCGGGAGAGCGGCGAGGCATAGGGCACGCCGGCCTCGGGCGAGAACCCGGAGGTGTGGGTGAGAAGCATCTTCAGCGTGATCGCGGCCTTGTCCTCGGGGACGTCCGGGACGATCTTCGACAGGGGATCGGTGAGGGCGAGCTTCCCGGCCTGCTCCAGGCGGAGCACGGCGGCCGCGGTGAACTGCTTGCTGGCGGAGGCGATCTCGAAGAGCGTCCGGGGCGTGTTCGGGGTCGCGCCATAGTCGGCGAAGCCGTAGCCCTTCGCGAGCAGCGTCTCTCCCCCGCGGGCCACGAGCACCGTCCCCCAGAATCCCCCCCCGGTGGTCCGCTGCACCGCCTCGTCGAGTCGCCGGCCGAGGTCTCCCGCAAGGATCGGGGCGTCGGAGTCCTTCGCCGGCGCGCCGGCCCCCGGCGGGGCGGAAAGCGCGAGCACGACGCAAAGGACGAGAACCGGCCGGCAGTGGATCCGCACGGGTCACCTCCCGCGTCCATGATAGCCCGATTCCCGGCGACCATCGCGAGCGGTCTGGCCGCCGGACCGGACCGGAGCATGGAACAGTGACCAGGAGGCACGTCTGCGCGGCCCTGCTCGCTCTTCTCGCGGCACCCGTCGCCGCCGGCAGCCGCAGGATTGCGTCCGGCCGCCGCCCGTGCGAGAATGCGACGCGGGAGGTCCCACATGAGGTCCGCCACCATCCTCGCCGCCGGGATTCTCGGAGCCGTCGTCGCCATCCTGCTGTCCCCCTCCGGGTCCACCGCCGCCGTGAAGGTCCACGTCCCCGCCGACTACCCGACGATCCAGGCGGCCGTCGACGCCGCCCCGGACGGCGCCACGATCGAGATCGCCGCCGGCACCTGGCCGGCCGCCGTCACGATCGCGGGGCGGACCGGGCTCAGACTCACGGGAAAGGATGCCGTCCTGGACGGGGGGGGCGGCCCCGGCGTCGCCATCGACCAGTGCGAGGGGATCGCGCTCACCGGCCTCACCCTGCGCAACTGCTCCAGTCACTGTCTCTCGGTCTCGAAGTCGAAGTGGATCCTGCTCTCGAAGTGCCGGATCGAGGACGCCCTGCTGGACGGGGCGGTGCTGTTCCAGTGCACGGGGGTGGGCTTCTCGCGGTGCTCGTTCGAGCGGTGCGCCAACTACGGGATCCGGGAGAGCGACTCCACATCGGTCGTGGTCTCGAAGTGCGCGTTCCGGACCATCGGGGACAAGGCGATCAGCCTCTCCGAGTACGGGTCCCCCGGCCCGAGCGGCAGCGCGATCGTGGGGAACACGATCTCCGGCGTGAACAACTACGGCATCCTCATCGGCGCCTCCGGCGTCGTCGTGGCGAAAAACGTCCTCTCGGACATCGCGCTCGCCGGCATCACGTGCGACACCAGCGGGACGCCGGAAGGCACGCGGATCGTGAAGAACCTCATCCGGGACACCGGCGAACAGGGCGTCATCCTGGGGGGCGTCGACAGCCTCGCCGAGAAGAACACCGTCTCCGACACGGGCGGCGCCGGAATCGAGCTTCGCGGGGAGAACCAGGCCGCGGTCGGCAACCGGATCGCCCGCGCCGCGGGCCCCGGGATCCACGCCCGGGGGGTCGGGCCGAACCGGGTGGAGAAGAACCGCATCGACGGCGCGGCCGACGGCATCCTGATGGAGACCTCCGGGGGGGCGATCCTCGGCAACAAGGTGGCCGGAGCCGCCGAATACGGGATCCATGTGTTCGGCACCGGGATCACCATCGATCGGAACACCGCCCTCGGGATCTGGGGGGATCTCCGCGACCACCACGCCGCCGGCGTCAACTCCTACGGCCGCAACAAGTTCGGAACGGCCTTCTTCGGGGACAAGTAGGCGGCGGCGAACCCGGCCGCCGGGCGGTCGGAGTTAGGTTCCCTTCCCCGCCTCCCGGCGGTACGATAGCGGTCTTTTCATCGCCGCACCCCGTGTTTTCCCCAGGAGATCCCCGCATGACCCGCCGTATGGTCACGATCGACGGCAACGAAGCCGCCGCCTACGTCGCCCACCACGTGAACGAGGTGATCGCGATCTACCCGATCACCCCGTCCTCGGGCATGGGTGAGATGTCCGACGAGTGGTCGGCCATGGGCCAGAAGAACATCTTCGGCACCGTGCCCCTCGTCGCGGAGATGCAGAGCGAGGCCGGGGCCGCCGGCGCCGTCCACGGCGCCCTGCAGACCGGCGCCCTGACGACGACCTTCACGGCGTCCCAGGGCCTGCTCCTCATGATCCCGAACATGTTCAAGATCGCCGGCGAGCTGACCCCGGCGGTCTTCCACGTGACGGCGCGGACCGTGGCGACGCACGCCCTCTCGATCTTCGGCGATCATTCCGACGTGATGGCCGTCCGCTCCACGGGCTTCGGCCTCTTCGCCTCCGGCTCGGTCCAGGAGGTGATGGACGGTGCGCTCATCACGCAGGCCGCGTCGCTCGCCGCCCGGCTGCCCTTCGTCCACTTCTTCGACGGCTTCCGCACGAGCCACGAGGTGAACAAGCTCGAGCAGCTCACCGAGGACCAGATGCGGGCCATGATGGACCCGGAGGCGATCCGCGCCCACCGGTCCCGCGCCATGACGCCGGACCGGCCGGTCCTGCGCGGCAGCGCCCAGAACCCCGACGTCTTCTTCCAGGCGCGCGAGACGGTGAACTCGTTCTACGCCGCGGCTCCGGAGAAGGTCGAGGCCGCCATGGACCGTTTCGCGGAGCTCACCGGCCGCCGCTACCGGCTATTCGACTACCACGGCGCGCCGGACGCCGACCGGGTCGTGGTCCTCATGGGCTCGGCGTGGGAGACCGCGCACGAGACCGTGGACCACCTCCTCGCCCACGGCGAGAAGGTCGGCATCGTGAAGGTCCGCCTCTACCGGCCGTTCTCGGTGAAGCACTTCCTGTCGACCCTCCCGAAGTCGGCGCGGAAGATCGCCGTCCTCGACCGGACGAAGGAACCCGGCGCCGCCGGCGAGCCTCTTTACAAGGACGTCGTTTCGGCGCTCGCCGAGGCCCACCTCGCGGGAACCTCGCCGTTCGCGAACCTCCCGATGGTGGTCGGCGGACGCTACGGCCTCTCCTGCAAGGAGTTCACACCGGCGATGGTGAAGGCCGTCTTCGACAACCTGAAGGCCGCCGCTCCGAAGAACCACTTCACGGTGGGCATCCACGACGACGTGTCCATGACCTCCCTCGACTTCGACTCCGAGTTCACCACGGAACCGAAGGACGTGGTCCGGGCCGTCTTCTTCGGCCTCGGCGCCGACGGCACCGTGGGCGCGAACAAGAACTCGATCAAGATCATCGGCGAGGAGACGGACAACTACGCGCAGGGCTACTTCGTCTACGACAGCAAGAAGGCCGGCGCGGTCACCGTGAGCCACCTCCGGTTCGGCCCGCGGCCGATCCGCTCCACGTACCTCATCCGGCAGGCGAACTTCGTGGCCTGCCACCAGTGGGTCTTCCTCGAGAAGTACGACATGCTCCGGTACGCGGCCCCCGGGGCCGTCTTCCTCGTGAACACGCCCTACGGCCGGGACGAGGTGTGGGACCGCCTGCCCCGCGCCGTGCAGGAGCAGATCATCGCGAAGAAGCTCCGCTTCTACGCCATCGACGCCTACGACGTGGCGAAGCAGACCGGGATGGGCTCACGCGTCAACACGATCATGCAGACCTGCTTCTTCGCGATCTCGGGCGTGCTCCCGCGCGACGAGGCGATCGCCAAGATCAAGTACTCGATCGAGAAGTCCTACAGCGACAAGGGCGCCGAGGTGGTGCGGAAGAACTTCGAGGCGGTGGACCACACGCTCGCGCACCTGCACGAGATCAAGGTCCCCGAGAAGGCCACCAGCCGGATCGAGATGCCGCCCACCGTCTCCCCGGAGGCTCCGGAATTCGTCCGCAACTTCACCGCGGAGATCATCGCCGGCCGCGGCGACGATCTGCCGGTGAGCGCCTTCCCGGTGGACGGGACCTTCCCCACGGGCACCACGCAGTGGGAGAAGCGCTCCATCGCCCTGGAGATCCCGGTGTGGGACGAGAAGACCTGCACCCAGTGCGGCAAGTGCGGCATCGTCTGCCCGCACGCCGCGATCCGGCTCAAGATCTACGACGCGGCGCTCCGCGAGAAAGCGCCGCCGACCTTCAAGAGCACGGCCTTCAAGTCGAAGGAATTCCCGGGGCTCGCCTTCACCGTCCAGACGGCGCCCGAGGACTGCACCGGCTGCGGCCTCTGCATCGAGGTCTGCCCGGCGAAGAACAAGGCCGCGCCGAAGCTCAAGGCCATCAACATGGCTCCGCTCCTCCCCCTCCGGGTGCCGGAGCGGGCCAACTACGCCTTCTTCCTCGACCTGCCGGAGTTCGATCGGACGAAGCTCAACATCTCGACGGTCAAGTACAGCCAGCTGCTCCAGCCCCTCTTCGAGTACTCCGGGGCCTGCGCGGGCTGCGGCGAGACGCCCTACGTGAAGCTCCTCTCCCAGCTCTTCGGGGATCGGGCGATCGTGGCCAACGCCACCGGCTGCTCCTCGATCTACGGCGGCAACCTCCCCACGACGCCGTGGGCGAAAAACGCCGAGGGCCGCGGGCCGGCGTGGTCGAACTCGCTCTTCGAGGACAACGCTGAATTCGGCTTCGGCTTCCGCCTCACGATCGACAAGCTGACCGAGATGGCCCGGGAACTCGTGGAGCGCCTCTCCGGCCGGATCGGGGGGGAACTCGCGACGGCCCTCCTCGGCGCGGTCATGGTGGACGAGAAGGGGCTCTGGGAGCAGCGCCAGCGCGTGGTTCTCCTCCGGGAGAAGCTCGCGAAGGACCCCTCCCCGGAGGCGAAGGACCTGCTCTCCCTCGCCGACTACCTCGTGAAGAAGAGCGTGTGGATCGTGGGTGGCGACGGCTGGGCCTACGACATCGGCTACGGCGGCCTCGACCACGTGATGGCGATGGGCCGAGACGTGAACATGCTCGTCCTCGACACGGAGGTTTACAGCAACACCGGCGGCCAGATGTCGAAGGCGACGCCGCTCGGCGCGGTCGCCAAGTTCGCGGCGGGCGGGAAGCCCACGGCGAAGAAGGACCTCGGGCTCATGGCGATGTCCTACGGCAACGTCTACGTGGCGAAGGTCGCGCTCGGCGCGAAGGACGCCCAGACGGTGAAGGCGTTCCTGGAGGCGGAGTCCTTCCCCGGTCCGTCGCTCATCATCGCCTACAGCCACTGCATCGCCCACGGCATCAACATGCGAAACGGGCTCTCCGAGCAGAAGAAGGCCGTGGAGTGCGGGCTCTGGCCGCTCTTCCGCTACGACCCGCGCCGGGCGGCGGAGGGGAAGAACCCCCTCCAGCTCGACAGCGGGGCGCTCACGATGAAGGTCCGGGACTACGCCTACGGCCAGACCCGGTGGAAGATGCTCACCCAGTACAAGCCCGAGGATGCAGAGCGTCTCATGCAGGCCGCCCAGGCCGACGCGGAGACGCGGCGAAAGTTCTACGAGCGGCTCGCGGGCGGCGACGGCGCGGGCGAGACCGCGGAGGCCGGCGAGTAGCCGGAGAAAGGAAACCATGGACCTCACGACGAAGTACCTGGGGCTCACCCTTCCCCACCCGGTCGTGCCCTCCGCCTCCCAGCCCCTCTCGAAGGACCTCGCGAGCCTGAAGCGGCTCGAGGACAACGGGGCGGCGGCGGTCATCCTGCACTCGCTGTTCGAGGAACAGATCCGCCTCGAGGCGGATTCCCTCGAGCACTTCCTCGAGCAGGGCTCGCAGAGCTTTGCCGAGGCGCTCACGTACTTCCCGGCGCCGGAGTCCTACATGCACGGCCCGGAGGAGTACCTGGAGCTGGTCCGGCAGGCGAAGGAGGTGCTGTCGATCCCGGTGATCGGAAGCCTGAACGGCATCTCCACCGGCGGCTGGACGGAGTACGCCCGCAAGATCGAGCAGGCCGGTGCCGACGCGATCGAGCTGAACATCTACTACGTGGCGACGAACCCGAAGCTCTCCTCGGCGGATGTGGAGCAGGTCTACGTCGACGTGCTCCGGGAGGTGAAGAGCCGTGTGAAGATCCCGGTTTCGGTGAAGATGGGCCCATACGTCACCGCCCTCGTCCACTTCGCGAAACGGCTGGAGGCGGCGGGCGCCGACGGGCTCTCGCTGTTCAACCGCTTCTACCAGCCGGACATCGACATCGAGGCGCTGGAGGTGGCCCACGAACTGCACCTCTCGACCTCGGCGGAGATGCTCCTGCCGCTGCGTTGGATGGCGATCCTCCGTCCCCACCTCACGATCTCCCTCGGGGCGACGACTGGCGTCCACACACCGGCCGACGCGCTGAAGCTCCTCATGGCCGGGGCCGACGTGGTCCACCTCTGCGCGGCGATCCTGAAGAACGGTGCGCCGCGGATCAAGGAGGTCCGCGACGGCATCGCGGCGTGGCTCACCTCGCACGAGTACGACTCGCTGAACCAGGCACGCGGCAGCATGAGCCAGGCCTCCTGCCCCGAGCCCGGCGCCTTCGAGCGCGCCAACTACATGAAGGTGGTCCACAGCTACCGCCGGAGGTAGCGGGGACGTTGGCAACGAGGAAGCGCCGCATCGCCCCCCATCCTGCCGGCCCCGCGCCGTGACAATCCCGGCGATCTGACCCGGGTTCAGATCGCCGGGCCGGCGGCGAAGGCGCGGAGCCAGGCGAGCCAGGCACCGAGGCCCTGGCCGGTGGTGGCGGAGAGCGCGAGGACCGGGAGGTCACCGCGGATCGCCGCGAGGTCGGCGAGGAAGACGTCGAGCCGGAAGGGGACGTGCGGCATCAGGTCCACCTTCGAGAGGAGGAGGAGCCCGGCCTGAAGGAGGAGCTGAGGGTGCTTCGCCGGCTTGTCCTCGCCCTCCGGAACGCTGAACATCCCCACCTTCACGTCCTGCCCGAGGTCGAAGCCCACCGGGCAGATGAGGTTCCCCACGTTCTCGATGACGAGAAGATCGAGGGAGGGGAGATCGAGCTTCCCGATCCCCTGCCGGACCTGGTGGGCCTCGAGGTGGCAGCCGCCGCCGGTGTTGATCTGCACCACCGCTTTCGTGTGCCGGGCGATCCGTTCGGCGTCCCGGGTCGTGGTGAGGTCCCCGGTGATCACACCGATCGACAGCTCCCCGCGCAGTGCCTCGAGCGTCTTCTCGAGCAGCAACGTCTTCCCGCAGCCCGGGGAGCCCATGAGGTTCAGGCAGCGGACACCTGCCGCCCGGAGGTCGACGCGGTTCAACGCGGCGATCTCGTCGTTCTGCTTCCCCACTTTCTCGACCAGCGGGATCTTCATCATTCGCCTCCTTCGGGCACGTCCACCTCGATGCTCGACAGCGTCACCCCGCTCCCCGCGAGGATCTCCGGCCGGGCCACGCCGCACGAGGGGCAGAAGAGCGCCGCCGGATCGGGGGGCGCGTGCTCCGTCCCACAGGCGGCGCAGCGGACCCGCAGGGGTACCCGCTCCACGGCGAGCCCGGCGCCCGCCAGTGGGGTGCCCTCGGTCAGCAGGCCGAAAAGACTCCGGAGCACATCGTCGTCGAGGTGCTCCAGCGCCCCCACCTCGATCCGCACCGAGAGCAGCGTCGCGTCGACCGGAACGAAGGCCCGGACCTGCTCGACGAGGGCGGAGACGATGGACATTTCGTGCATGGAGTCCGATCGGCGCGGTCCGGTTCCGGTCGCGGGGTGTGCGGGCGACCCATTATAATGCGGGGGATGCCGACGGAGCCCGATCCACCCGTCCCGGGCACCCGGAAGATCCCGATCCACCGGCAACTCCTCGGATCGGGACTCTACCTCCACACGATCGTCCGGCTCATCGTGGCCCTCGGCATCGTGGGTGGCTCGCTCGTCGCGCGGCACATCGTGGGGATCGAGGACCTCGACGTCTCCATGCTCGTCGCGCTCGGCATGGCGATCATGGCCTATGACGTGGCGACGTGGACCCTCGTGCGCCCCTACCGGGAGCGCCAGGACTCCCCGGAGGTGCTCGGACGGCTCACGCTCATCATGCACGTCTCCATCGTGCTCGACTTCCTCGCCCTCACGATGGCGATCTGGCTGGTGGGCGGCGTGCGCTCGCCGTTCCTCGTCTTCTACGTCCTCCACGTGATCCTCGCGTGGGTGAACCTGACCCGCCGGGCGGCGCTCCTGTTCACGGCGCTGGCCTTCGCCCTCCCCGCCGCCCTCGCGGCCGGCGACTGGTACGGCTTCCTGATGCCGGAGATGCCCGCGGGGGCGGTCCTCGCGACGGGACCGCTCGACGGCCGCTACGCGGTCACCGTGCTGGTCGTGTTCGCCGTGGTCCTCGGCCTGCTCGCCTTCTTCCTCTCGGGCATCATCACCCAGCTCAGAGAGGCGGAGAGCCGGATCCGTCTCGCCAACGCCGAACTGCTGCGGCTCTCGAACATCCGGCGGGACTTCCTCCACATCGCGGTGCACAACATCCGCTCCCCGATGGGCGCGGTCACGATGTTCCTGAAGAACATGCTCGACGGCCTCGGCGGACCGGTCACCGACCGCCAGCGAGAGTGGATCGAGCGGAGCCTCGCGCGGCTCGACGGGCTCTCGGTCTTCCTCACCGACATGAAGGCGCTGTCGGACCTGGAAGTCGGACTCATCAAGGCCGAATTCCACCGGGTGGAGGTCGGCCCGCTCCTCGTGTCGCTGGTGGAGGAGTATCGCGACCTGGCCGAGGACCGGAAGCACGAGCTGCTGCTCGACCTGCCGCAGGCGCTGCCCCCGGTCCTCGCCCACGAGCGCCTGCTCCGGGAAGCGGTGGTCAACTACGTGACGAACGCGATCCGCTACACGCCCGAGGGCGGGCGGATCGTGGTGCGCGCGATCCACGCCCCGCCGATCGTGCGGATCGAGGTGGAGGACAACGGCATCGGCATCGCGCTCGAAGACCAGCCGCGCCTCTTCAAGGAGTTCGTCCGCCTCGACCGCCGCGGCACTCCGGTTTCGAAGGTGGAGGGCAGCGGCCTCGGCCTCTCCATCGTGCGCCGGATCGCCGAGGCCTTCGGCGGCGCGGTCTTCGTGAGGAGCCGCCCCGGCGCCGGCAGCACGTTCGCGATCGACCTGCCGCAGTCCACGGTCTAGCAGCACCGATTCCGAGCCCGCTGGACCCTTTCCGCCCCCCTCCAAAACATTTTTTAACTCGTTGCTGTGTAAGGCCTTCCGGCCTGATTCCCCCCGGTTTCGGCCCCTCCGGGGCCCGGACGTGTCACCCCCGGGTGTCAGGATTCGCGCGACGCGAAAAAGGAGGCTCCCATGCGGAACAAGATCGCGCGCTCGGAACTGCCGGCCCTGGTGTCGATGCTGCTCGTGGCCCTCACCCTGATCCTGCTGTAACGGATGGCGGGGGAGGCGGCTTGAGGGCGGGGGAGGCAGCTTGAGGGCGGGGGAGGCAGATCCTCCCCCGCATCGGCCGCCTGCGGCGGCCTCCCCTTCCTCGCCGCCCTCCGGGCGGCGGGGCGCCGATGGCGCCTCGGC